>NZ_JAVKEA010000212.1:0-40658 GCF_040221695.1 Coleofasciculus sp. E2-BRE-01
CGAGGTACAGCAGTAAAGGAACTAGCGAAAGGATGGAAACAAAATCCGGATACTTTACCCCTACTCAAACAACTGATTCAATCTGATGATCATTGGGTTATCCGATGTGCGGCGCTACAGGAATTAGCTCAAGGATGGAAAGAAGACCCGGATACTTTACCCCTGCTTAAACAACGAATTCAATCTGATGATGATGGGTTTGTCCGAGGTGCGACGGTAGAGGGATTAGCTAGAGGATGGAAACAAGATCCGGATACTTTACCCCTGCTTAAACAACGAATTCAATCTGATGATGATGGGTATGTACGACGTGCGGCACTACAGGAATTAGCTCAAGGATGGAAAGAAGACCCGGATACTTTACCCCTGCTTAAACAACGAATTCAATTTGATGATGATGGGTATGTACGACGTGCGGCGATAGAGGAATTAGCCAAAGGATGGAAAGAAAACCCGGATACTTTACCTCTGCTTAAACAACTGATTCAATCTGATGATGATGGCTCTGTGCGACGTGCGGCGCTACAGGAACTAGCCAAAGGATGGAAAGAAGATCCATGGCTCTTTGAATTATTGTACAATTGCACTATTAATGACCCCTTTCAACCAGATAAATACAGGGAAGAAAACATTCGACAAACTGCACTTAAAATTATCATCAAGCGGTATCCTGACCATCCCAAAACGCTAACCTTATTGCGCGATAGGGCAGAAAATGATGCCGATGAGAAGGTGCGGGAGTTCGCCCAGAAGAAGTTAAAACAGTTCACACAAAATCATTAAACGGGTGCGTCGCTAAAGCGACGACTACAAACAGGTTTCTCTCCTATCTTGCACCTGTTCTATTAACCCGTCTTGGGTTTAAACACAGGGCGACCCGATAAATTTGAGAGGACGGGTGTTGTTGATGTATGCAGCGGGTCGCCCCTACAATAGGTTATATTATTTCGGGTTAAATCTTCTTAATGGAAATGATTTGAACCTTTATTTTTATAGGTTTGTGATTCTAGGCAAGCATCAGAACCTGATATGCATTTATTCGTCATCAATCATTTGTAGGGGCGGGTTTAGGGACTACATTGAAGGTGTCACCAATAAATGAACAACTTGCGCCCGCCCTGCCCACCGATAAATGAACAACGAAACCTGTCCTGATTCAGGAGAAGACAACCCGACCCAATTTGGTAAAGGGCGACCCGATAAAATTGAGAGGATGGGTGTTATTGATTTATGCAGCGGGTCGCCCCTACAATCGGTTATATTATTTCGGGTTAAATATTTTTAATAAAAATGATTTAAATCTTTATTTTTATAGCCTTGTGATTCTAGGAAATCATCAGAACATGATATGAATTTATTTGTCATCAATCATTTGTAGGGGCGGGTTTAGGGACTAAATTGAATGCGTCACCAATCAATGCACAACTTGCGCCCGCCCTCCCTACCGATAAATGAACAATAAAACCTGTCCTGATTCAGGAGAAGACAACCCAACCCAATTTGGTAAAGGGCGACCCGATAAAATTGAGAGGATGGGTGTTGTTTATTTATGCAGCGGGTCGCCCCTACAATAGATTATATTATTTCGGGTTAAATATTTTTAATAAAAATGATTTAAATCTTTATTTGTATAGGTTTGGGATTCTAGGAAATCATCAGAACATGATATGAATTTATTCATCATCAATGATTTGTAGGGGCGGGTTTAGGGACTAAATTGAATGCGTCACCAATCAATGAACAACTTGCGCCCGCCCTCCCCACCGATAAATGAACAATAAAACCTGTCCGGGTTCAGGTTAAGACAACCCAACCCAATTTGGTAAAGGGCGACCCGATAAAATTGAGAGGATGGGGGTTGTTGATTTATGCAGCGGGTCGCCCCTACAATAGGTTATATTATTTCGGTTGAAATATTTTTAATAAAAATGATTTAAATCTTTATTTTTATAGCCTTGTAATTCTAGAAAATCATCAGAACATGATATAAATTTATTCGTCATCAATCATTTGTAGGGGCGGGTTTAGGGATTAAATTGAATGCGTCACAAATCAATGCACAACTTGCGCCCGCCCTCCCTACCGATAAATGAACTATTGATATCCCGCCGCCTGTAGCGCAAATAACCGCGCATAACGTCCGCCAAGTTCCACTAATTCCTCATGAGTTCCCTGTTCAATTATTTCTCCCCCCGCCATCACCACAATTTTGTCCGCCATGCGTACTGTGGAGAAGCGATGAGAAATTAACACCACCATTTGATTCTGGGTAATCGTGCGGAAGTGGTCAAAGACTCGCACCTCCGCTTCTGCATCCATGGCGGCTGTGGGTTCATCTAAGACTAAAATATCTGCACCTGTTCGCATAAACGCACGAGATAGGGCTATTTTCTGCCATTGACCTCCAGAGAGTTCCTGTCCCCCTTTAAACCATCGCCCTAACTGGGTGCTAAATCCGTCTGGCATTGACTCAATAAACGGCTTCGCCATGCCTTTCTCTGCTGCATTTTCCCAGCGGGTTTTATCTTGCAAATAGTCTACATCCCCGACGCCAACATTCTCGCCTACGGTAAATTGATAGCGGACAAAGTTCTGGAATATTACCCCAATCCGACGGCGTAGCGTATCAAGTTTCCATTCCTGTAAATCTACCCCATCTAACAAAATGCGCCCCGAATCTGGCGTATAGAGACGAGTTAATAGTTTAATCAATGTTGTCTTTCCTGACCCATTTTCGCCAACAATGGCTAACTTTTCTCCCGGTTTCAGGTGTAAGTCAATCCCGTTTAGTGCCGGGGTTTGACTTCCAGGATAGGTAAAAAACACAGTCTCAAACCGAATCCCATCCCCCGGTTTTATTCCCTGAGTTGCTGTCCCCTGAGATTGGGGAACCTCTTGTTCCAGAAATTCGTAGAGGTTGGAAATATAGAGGTTATCTTCATACATACCGCCAACAGAGGTGAGTATGGCGGAAAAGGTAGATTGTCCTTGGCGAAATACGGTTAAATACATAGTCATGTCACCCAAGGAAATCCGACCAAAGATGGTTTCGATGACAATCCAAGCATACGCCCCATAAAATGTCAGCGTACTCAGCAACCCTAACAAGTAACCCCAAAATCCCCGACGAACGGTCAAATCTCTATCTTCCCGGTAAAGGCGTCTGAAGGTGTCGTTGTAGCGTTGTAGCATGGTTGCGCCAAGCTGGTATAGCTGAATTTCCTTGGCGTAATCTTCTCTAGCTATTAAGGTTTCCAAGTAATGCTGCTGGCGGGTTTCTGGGGAACGCCACCGGAATAAGCGAAAGGCGACGCCAGCAAAGCGCGTTTCGGCGATAAAGGGAGGAATGGCAGCTATGACTAATATCGCCACCGCCCAGGTTGAGAATTGCAGCAGTAATCCGCCAAAAGTGAGTAGCGACAAACTATCCCGAACCAGTCCAAACGTTCGCGTCACTAGCGCCAGAGGGCGACTGGAGGCTTCTCGCCGCGCCTGGGTCATTTTGTCGTAAAATTCGGAATCCTCGAAGTGGGGTAAGTCTAAGGTTAAGGCTTTTTCTAGAATTAACACATTGACCCGTTGCGCTAATAATACCCGCAATAGCGACTGGCAAACCGTTTGACCGCGCTGACTTCCTGCCAGTATCATAACCGCGATCGCTTCTAATCCGACATAGCCTAACGCTAGCCACCGATGGGCGGCTAACCCTGACTGAGACGCCAATACCACGGTATCTACAATCAATTTGCCCAAGTATGCGATCGCGGCAGGTAATAATCCCGCGATAACGGTTAAAATTGCTAGCACCAGGGTTAGTCTGTGACTGGTTGTCCACACTAACTTCAAGGCGCGTCCACTATAGCGGAATACTGAAAGCGATTGACGAATATTCCGGATTAGAAATCTCAGCGAGTAGCGTTTCTTGCGTCGGTTCATTGTTTCTGGTAGACATTTTGCCAGCACTACTACGCAGTGTAGATCCTGATCCATTGTAGGGGCGGGTTTAGCCACTAACTTAACTTGTCACCGATAAATCAATAACAAAACCCGCCCTGATTCGTAATTATAAATCGGTGTTATCGGCAATAAATATAGACATAAAAAAATTATCGTTTACTGATAAAAGTTAATATGATTAGCGATTACCGTTAAAAGTTCATCGGTTGTAAAAGGTTTTGCAAGATAACCATTTGCCCCACACTGTTGCCCTCGGTTCCTAACAATTTGGCTTTTTTCTGCTGAAATAAAGATAAAGGGTATAGTCCTAGTCTTTGAATCTTGACGTAAAGCTTTGAGAACTTCATACCCATCTAACTTGGGCATCCGAATATCGCACAAAATCAAATCAGGGACTAACTCTTTGGCTAAGAGTAAGCCCCTGGCAGAATCCCCAGTACCAATTGCCTGATACCCTTTTTCCTGTAAGACATTAAGGATAATGTCCCGCAAAATTTCTTCATCTTCAATGACTAAAATTGCAGCATTGTGTGTCACAGTTTTTCTCAAACGACCGTCTTATAAAAAATCTATTAGGTTTTGGGGGGGTTAGCTTGACCAATGCCCAAGGATTCCTTACTATATTTCAACTGCTTCCACAATGACTGTACTTGCTCATAGGCTCGTTCAGAGGAAATTTTACCGCCAGTTTCTAGGGCAGAAATATAGGACACTTTCTGGGCAAACTCTTGCAAGTTGGCATTAAAGGCTAGATCCTCTGGAGTAAACTTGCCGTAATAGCGGCATCTAGGGTAAAGAAAGTTTTGTTTACTGACCTGTGCGGAATCGGATGATGTGGACTTTGCCATATCTTACCTCCTGTCTCATAATCTCTTACTTTCCATTATATTAACAAACACTTAACCTTGCCTTAACTATAAGTTAACTAAATGTTATATAATGACTCGATTTGAGTTGTGAACAGAGGTAATAGGGAATAGAGAACAGGGAACAAATTATGTAGCTTGCTTCTCGCTTCCTTGAGTATGACAAATGACAAAAGACGAATCACCTATGAACATTAGAATCATAACGTTCAATATCCGTTACGATAAGCCAGATCCCGATAACCAGGATTGGAGGATTCGGCGTGATGCGATCGCGGCGCTGATTCAGGAGTATCATCCAGATATCATTGGCACCCAGGAAGGCAAAGCCCACCAGCTACTTGACTTACATCGCCGTTTACCGAATTATCAAAGTATTGGGGGCGATCGCACGGGAACAGGGACAGGAGAACATTGTGCGATTTTCTATAACCAAGACCGTCTTAAATGCCTGGATAATGGCGATTTTTACTTAAGCGATACGCCTGATATTGCTGGGAGTATCAGTCCTGAGTGGGGAAATCCTGCACCGCGAATGGCAACCTGGGCAGTCTTTAGTGTAGCGCAGGTGTCTAAAACGATTACCTGTTTTAATACCCATCTGGATTATACCAGTGCCAAAGCACGGGAACTGGGGGCAAGACTAATCCGCGATCGCATGATTCACTGCAATCCTGACACGACCTATCTCTTCCTAACCGGTGATTTTAATGCTGAACCCAGTAGCTTACCACGGGAAATCTTATCTGATTCATCAGCGAATTCTATGACTCTCCATGATGCCTTGGCGGGTGTTGAATTGGAAAAACAGCAGAGTATTCATGGGTTTACAGGTGAGGCGTTTGCGGCTGTTGATACGATTTATTACGATAGTCGCCTGAGACGAGAAACTGTGACGGTTGATAATAGGAAATGGCAAGGAATTTTTCCCTCTGATCATTTCCCAGTTATTGCTAATTTTGTTAATGATTAGGTACACCAAAATTTAGAAGCACAAGCCTTGCGTCCCCACATATAGCGCTACGCGCTTTCCCTCTCCCCACCACAAGACTTATTCAGCAGACCCTAAATAAGAGGGCGACCCGATCCAATTGAATGGAATGGAGTTTTTGATTAATGCCAGCGGGTCGCCCCTACAGGGTAATTTCGCGATCGCACCAGACTCAATTCCGTCAAGACGCCGCCACTAATCCACTATGACGCAGTAACGGTTCCGTACTCGGTTCCCGTCCCCGGAATTGCTTGAATACCTCCATCGGCGGCACACCACCGCCTAATGCCAGTACCGTATCCCGATACCGCTTTCCTGTATCCGCCACAGCCGTTTCATTCTCTAAACCGACTTCCTCAAAGGCAGCAAAAGCATCGGCACTCAAGACTTCTGCCCATTTGTAACTGTAATACCCAGCCGCATAGCCACCCGCAAAGATATGGGAAAAGGCACAGAGGAAGGAATCTTCTGGTAAGGGTTGTAACACGGTGGTGGTTTTGGCAATCCGGTGACGGACATCGCTGGGACTTTCTTCCCCACCAGGCTGATAGCGGTGGTGCAGTTCGATATCCACTAAACTAAAGTGCAATTGCCGTAACATGGCACTACCACTCATGTAAGTCCGGGCTGCCAAAAGTTTCTGATAATAATGTTCTGGCAGGGATTCTCCCGTTTCGTAGTGCTTCGCCATGCCCATCAGCGTGGGGCGATCGTAACACCAGTTTTCCATAAATTGACTGGGCAGTTCCACCGCATCCCATTCCACATTATTAATTCCGGCTGCCCCAGCATAATCCACTCTGGTGAGCATGTGTTGCAACCCGTGACCAAACTCGTGGAATAGGGTTTCGACTTCACCAAAGGTCATTAAACTGGGTTTACCATCAATCGGTGGCGTTTGGTTGCAAACTAAATAGGCAACAGGTAGGCGCGTCGTCATTGTCCCGGCTTCCGTGAGTTTGGCACGCCCCACGCAATCATCCATCCAAGCGCCCCCACGCTTCTCTGCGGGACGGCTGTAGGGATCTAAATAGAAGAACGCGATCGCACTTCCTGTTTCATCAGTAACTTGGAAATAGCGGACATCTTCATGCCAAACCGGGGCTTGTCCATCCGCAGGCGTAATGGTTACCCCAAACAGTCGCTTGATTAAGCCAAACAAACCATCCAGCACTTGAGGTAACGGAAAATAAGGACGCAATTCCTCAGCACTGAAGGCAAACCTTTCTTCCCGTTGACGTTCTGACCAAAAACTGATATCCCAGTGTTTCAACTCATTGGCTTCGGGGACACCTTTAGCCGCCGCAAATTCTTTCAACGCCTCTAAATCCTTAACCGCCGCATCGTAGCTAGCACCACGCAGTTCTTCCAGTAATCCCTCCACCGCCTCAACATTCGGTGCCATTTTGCTGGCAAGGCTTAATTCAGCATAACTGCTAAACCCTAGCAGCTCTGATTTTTCTTGACGCCGTTCTAAAATCCGCTCAATCAGGGGACTGTTATCCAACTCCCCAGAAGAGGCGCGGCTGACAAAGGCTTTATAGAGTTTCTCCCGCAAATCCCGACGGGTACTGTGTTGCATGAACGGAACATAACTGGGATAGTCCAGAGTGATCCGCCAGGGACCTGCTTCCGGAGTCGCCTTTTCTTCCCCAGCAGCACGGGCGGCTTGAGCGGCTAAACTCTTTAAGCTAGGAGGTAAACCTTCTACTTCGTCTGGACGGGTTAGGGTCATGCTAAATGCCTTGGTCGCATCTAGGACATGGTTGGAGAACTTTGTGGATAGTTCTGCCAACTCCATCTGGATTTGATTGAAGCGTTCCCGCACTTCTCCTTCAAGTCCAACACCCGACAGTTCAGCATCTCGAATGGCGGCTTCTACGATGCGTTTTTGGGCTGGCTCTAAGCTACGCCATTCATCCCCATCCTGTAAGGCTTTAAAGGCTTTGTATAAGGGTTGACTTTGGTTAAGCCTGTTGATGAATTGAACGACTTTGGGTTGAACCGTTTCGTAAGCCTCACGCAGTTCCGGGCTATTTTTCACCCCCATCAAATGACTCACGATGCTCCAACTCCACCTGAGGCGTTCTGTCAATGCTTCTAGGGGTTCCACTAAACCGTCCCAGGTTGGTACTACCTTTTCCTCTAGGGCGGCTAATTCCTGCTCGAGTTCAGCTAATAGCTGCGTTATCGCAGGCACAATATGGTTTGGCTCAATTTGGTCAAAAGGGGGGAGTCCCTTGCCACGGTGTAATGGATTCTCAGTCACAGTTGGATTGGCAATCATGAGTCGTATCGGGTTACAAAATCAGACTGAAACAGCATGTAATGGTGATACAAGGCAAGCCGCTATTGCCGCTAACTTGTATCAAACTAACGCCTGAAGCTTCCCTGGGGAAGCGGTGAGGCGCGAAAATTAAATAATTAGCAAGAATATTTTTTGACGTCAGTGATCCTTATCATCGTGAAGATTAATTTGAGTGGTACAAGGCAAGGATTGAGTTTATGCGTGATCCAGCTAAAATAGGGATTTGCAGTAAGCACTTTAGTGTTCTAACGCATAGATGGAGGGGGCTAAGGTTCCCTCACTACAAGCTTTCCTTAAATGCGTGGCAACTGAGCCGGGGCGGATTTAGCTAAATCTGGGTGAAGTCAGAAACGATAGTTGTGAAACCCGCCCCTACACACGCATCAGTACCCCAGCTCCCCCAGCTCCCCCAGCTCCCCCAGCTTCCTCAGCTCCCTCAGCTCCCCCAGCTCCCCCTCAACACAAGACTTATTCAGCCAACCCTACTTACGCTGGAATACTGATGAGAAACGTTCTTTAACTTGGCTGACAGTGGATTGAATCAAATTCCCTGGTGTTGCTTGGGGACGAGTTGCCACAACGATAGGTTCGTCTTTAAACTCTTTGAGTCGATAACCATATTCCAACTCGCTTTGGCGCTTCCGCAGTTTGGGGAATAGCCGAAATATTCCTTTGAGTAACTCCTCTTCTTGCTGAAATAACGCCTGGTTGATTTGACTGCTGCGATTCACTGCCATTGAGCCAGCCGGTAACCAGTTTTTCTCTCCCTTAATCCGGACATAGATATTGAATTCCGGTAATCCCGACTTTTGCATTTCATCATACTTGCGGGAAGCGGATGCCCGTTTGACTTTGTTTTTCTTGGCTTTCTGCTGTTTGGGTTGGACTTTGCCAAAGCCGAGTTGGGTGGTCATATTAAGTTCCTCTGATCGTGTCTTAACAAAAGTTTACATCATTCTCAGGAAACTGGTGCTGCCGACGTTTGCTGATGAGTCTGAAATATAGACACCGCATATAGCACTACGCATTGAGGTTAGGACAATAAAATTGGGTGAAAAGGCAATAGGCAATAGGCAATAGGCAACAGAGAAAAGTCCTAACGTATTGCCGTAGTGCTATACAACAAAGGGCGCACGTCAGTGCGCCCCTACGGATAAAAATTGTTTACGTTGAGACGAGGTTAGGTAGCTGACGCTTAAGGAGTAGTCTCAGAAGTCGAGTCATCCTCAGCCTGAGGTTCAGTCGTCTCGTCAGACATTTCTTTATCTTCAGTCGCCTTTTCCATGTCTGCCTTGTCAGACATGTCTTTATCTTCAGCCGCTTTATCCATGTCTCCCTTCTCTTCGACTGCCTTATCGGTTGCAGCAGGAGCGGCATCTTCAGTCGCTGCATTATCAGGGTTAGCTGGCTCAGTTTCCTCGATAGTCGTACTATCATCCGTTTCTGGGGGAGCGCTACAACCTGTGGCTAATCCCAGACTCAAAAGTGAAGCGATGGCAAATGTAGTAAGGTATTTAACGGTCATAGTCACACCTTATTTGGTATCCTAATGGGTTAGGCTTGCCAGACAATTACTGGCTTAAATGCAATTAAAGCGCATAAAAGGGATTTTTGGTGAAAAATTTAGTATTTTCTCAAAGAATTACAAAAATTGTGGCGATTATGCCTCAAAATAACTCTTTTTGTGCTATGTTATGCTAATTTAACGTCTGAAGAATCAAAATTCGCCTACTTTTGCCAACCAACAGGATACACTCAGATTTTTTCTTCCTGGCAGACTCAGACACTGGGAAACTGATCCAGAATTCATCAAAGTAAACTACCCGCCGCTAAGTCGGAGTACCGACTCTAGCGGGGGCTTTTAAAGAAGCCCAGAGTTTACCAGGCAAGCGTGTTAATTCACTACGTTACGAAAGTCAAGATACCTAAGAATGCGTAGCCAGTTTTTAGCTCTATCGTTTGCGATTAAACAGACATATCGGGTTGAAGTCAGTGTCGTAGACTCAACAAGCTTTCGTAACATTGCCAAGGCTAACATTACCCGCAAGGAGACTCACTCGTGAGTAAAGTTTTCGTTTTAGACACCAACAAGCAGCCTCTCAACCCCATCCATTCAGGTAGGGCAAGAATGCTGTTATCTCAAGGGAAAGCTGCTGTATTTCGGCGCTACCCTTTCACCGTGATACTGAAGAAGGAGGTGGTCAACCCAAAAGTAGAATCGCTTCGAGTCAAAATCGACCCAGGCGCGAAAACTACAGGACTAGCATTAGTCAACGACAGTACTGGTGAGGTTGTTTGGGCTGCCCAGTTACAACACCGAGGGTTTCAAATTCGGGATGCTTTAACGTCACGCCGCCAGTTAAGACGCTCACGCCGTAACCGCAAAACTCGTTACCGCAAGCCACGTTTTCTGAACCGTACTCGCCCTGAAGGATGGTTACCACCATCGTTAAACAGTCGAGTCGCCAACATCTTGACTTGGGTTAATCGCCTATCATCCCTATGTCAAATTACTGCCATATCTCAAGAATTGGTCAGGTTTGACACTCAGCAGATGGAAGACGCTGAAATTAGCGGAATAGGCTATCAACAAGGCACACTCTTCGGTTACGAAATCCGTGAGTTTTTGCTCGAAAAGTGGAACAGAACCTGTGCCTACTGTGGCGCAAAAGACACGCCTCTTGAGATTGAGCATATGAATGCCCGCTCAAAAGGGGGTTCCAACCGAATCAGTAACTTGTGCCTAGCCTGTACCTCTTGTAATCGGAAAAAGGGCAACCAGGATATTAAGGATTTCCTCAAGGGTAAACCTGACCTGCTCAAATGCATCCTGTCTCAAGCTAAAAGACCTTTGGTTGACACAGCAGCAGTCAACGCAACCCGATGGAATCTGTACGAAAACCTCAAAAAAACGGGTTTACCTGTCGAAGTTGGCACGGGTGGTCGCACCAAGTACAACCGAACCATCCGAGGTTTAGACAAAACTCATTACTGGGACGCTGCCTGTGTTGGAGCTTCAACCCCAGAGCAGTTAATCACATCAGAAGCTAAACCTCTATTGATTGCTGCTAAAGGTCACGGAACCCGTCAGCAGTGCCGTACTGACAAGTTCGGGTTTCCTAGTCGTTATTGCAAGAGAACAAAATTTCACAAAGGTTTTCAGACGGGTGACATCGTTAAAGCTGTTGTCACGTCTGGCAAAAAAATTGGAACTTACGTTGGGCGGGTAGCCACTCGTGCCACTGGAAGTTTCAATATTTCCACAACAGATGGACTAGTTCAAGGAATCAGTCATAAATACTGCTTGCCACTTCACAAAAAGGATGGGTATTCCTATGCACAGTGATTTGAAAAATTTAGGGCTATTGAACCCCATAAATTTTTCCTCGTTTCCTCCCGCCGCTAAAACTTTGGCGGTACTCGCTTCGCTTCGATATATCCGCCTCGTTTATAGCGGGAGTCTCCACGAGGAGGAAAGATGAACCGTTGGCAGTTTACCGAAGCCTTTGAGGGATTGACACCACGACGCAGACAAGTGCTGAAATTGCTCTTGGCTGGCGTTTCGGATCAGGATATCGCTCAATCGTTACATATTGAAACATCAACGGTGAGAAAACACGTTGAGAATATCTGTTCAGCTTTTAGGCTGAGAAATGAGTTTCCTGATGAACGACGTTCTAAACGAGGAGAGTTAATTGCGCTGTTCGCTAAATATCAACCTGAACTTGTAACCCGGCAAACTTTGAGTGTGACTCACCAAAGGTCATCTGAAGTTGTAGATGATAATAATCACAAGATAGTGAAACGCGAAGATACAGAAATTCGCGTGACAAGTGAAGTGAGATTAACGGTTAAAGATGTGTCCGATTCTCTATTGAGCAACCGCGATATCTTTATCCTGATTGATCAAAGTGGTTCTATGGTGAGAAAGGATGAAGATACCGGAAATCAAACTCGGTATGAATATCTAGCAGAAGTTGTTGAAGGACATATTGCCGCCATTTTGTCAGTTGGTTCTGAATCCGGGAATAAAGCGGATGAAAAAATTGCCATGAAGCAGGGCTATCCGGCTGAAAATCGGGTCTCTGTTTACTTCTTCAGCAGGGAAAGGGTTAAACCCAAACCTATTTTGATTAACGATGCCTCTCAAGTTTGGAAGCTGTTTGTCAAAAATAAACCCAAAACCAAAACATTTGTTGCTCCGACTTTAAACCATTGTGTTAAGACTTGGTTAACTGAAGGCAAACCTAATGGTAAAGGAGCCTTTTTTATTATTTATACTGATGGTCAATTTGATGACGAAGAGCAATTTATTCAATGTATTGCTTCAGCATGTAGCAAAATTGGAAATCATAAAGATATCAAGTTTTTTGTTTTGGGATTAGGTAAAGATATTGATATTGAACATTTCCTGGCGCTAGACTTCAATGTCAATCAGACGATGAAATTTAATATTTTTGTCTTTGATTTGGTCAATGAAGTTGATGATATCATTGAGCTTTTACAACGCCAGCTAACGGATGATCCTTATCTAGCGTTTCCGGATTGGGTCAGAATTCGTCATCCTGATTTAGTCGAGAAGGTGATTCAAGGGAACAGGGGTGATGGGGTGATGGGGTGATGGGGGAGCTGGGGGAGCTGGGGGAGCTGGGGAAGATGGGGGAGCTGGGGGAGCTGGGGGAGCTGGGGGAGCTGGGGAAGCTGGGAAACAAAATTTCTATAGCCCATTACCCTATTCCCTGTTCCCTGTTCCCTGTTCCCTAACAAATGACATAAGACAAATGACATAAGACAAATGACATAAGACAAATGACAAATCAACACACTCGACGTCCCATAATTACCAAATCACGCTCAATGTGACCCATATCCGCTATTTGAGGTAAATACCCCCAACGTTGGAAGCCATATTTTTGAAAGAGGTGTAGGCTGGGTTGGTTGTGAGCAAAGATTAAGGCAACTAAGGTATTGAGTCCTAACTTAGGACTCTGTTTGATGGCGCGTTGCAGCAGTTGTTGTCCTATTCCTTGACGCCGAAAATCGGGAGACACGTAAACGCTAAGTTCAGCCGTTGCATGGTAGGCTGGGCGGACTAAGAAAGCCTGAAAACTGAGCCAACCAGCAATTTGACCTGTAGAATTGGATCGTTCATGGCAGTCCATGACCCAAAGAGGGTGGCTGTTTGGTGTATGTTCTTGATACCAACTGATACGACTTTCAACTGAGATAGGTTCTAGATCGGCGGTGGCAATGCGACTGGGAACAGCCGAATTGTAAATTTCCACGATCGCGGGCAAATCTACCTCAGTGGCATCACGGATATACATTAAGGCAGGATTAGGGCGACAAACCATAGAATAATTAGTGCTAAAGGGTCATCAGTGATTAAACAGGCTTCTTTCTGTGGCACTATTGATTTTTCTGTTCACGCTTATCCTGATTATCTGGCAACTGCGAGGATTGGGCATCGGATTGGGTGCATTGACAGGGGGGATTTTTACTCTGGTTAGCGATGTGTCCTTAATGGACGAACTTAGAGTTAGTGCAACCGTTGGCAATACTATACTCACATTGATTGCCCTACTCATTTTGTGCCGGATTCTGGATGAAGCCGGGTTTTGGCGAGGGTTAGCGCTACAATTAACAGTTTTGGGGATAGGTCAAGGGCGTCTGCTTTTCCTTTTGTGCGGACTTTTGGGAGCATTGGGAACAATTGTTTTAACCAATGTGGGTATGGCATTAATCTGGATTTCTCCGGTGATGGAGATCCTTTGTTTACTACGCCTCAGGGCTAAAACCGTGTTCGCCGTTGTCTTTACGGTTAGTTTTATCACTGAAGCGGCTAGCTTATTGTTCCCTGTGAGCAATCCGGTCAATCTGCTTGCGGTAAACTATGGCGGAATTTCCGGGTTTCGCTATAGTCTGGTGATGACCCCGGTGACATTCGTCGCGATCGCAACCAGTTTAGCCAGCTTCTGGTTCTACTTCCATCGGGACATTCCAGCCAGATATAAAATTACTCACCTGCCGCTACCACGCCAAGCCATTCGTGATCCGTTGGTTTGTCAATGGGGCATGTTTATTTTAGCCAGTCTACCTCTGGCATACTGGATTGCCCAAGACCATGCTCTGCCGACTTGGATCGTGCCTGCGATCGCGGCGTTGATTCTGCTAGGATTGGCGAGACGCGGGTTTCTCCCAAATACCACACCGATTATTTCTGTGGGCAAAGTTTGGCAGGAAATTCCCTGGCAATTGATCGGGTTTAGCGTCCTGATGTATGGTGTCGTCCTCGGTTTAGGTCAAGTTGGCATGAGTCATGTCATCACCCATCAGCTAGACGCCCTCTCCAGTTGGGGGTTAACCCTGACAGCCATCGGCACAGGTTTTCTGGCTACTGGGCTGTCAAACTTATTTCAAAATTTACCCACTGTGTTGCTGAATGCCGTAGCCATTTCCGACACAACCACTGAGCCAGCGATTCGGGAAATGATGGAGTACGCTAATGTGATTGGATGTACCCTGGGAGCAAAAATTACTCCTCTGGGTAGTTTATCAACATTGATTTGGTTCAAGGTTTTAGCACGTAAAGGTTTGCGCCTGCATTGGTTTTACTATATTCGTCTTAGCCTGATTCTGACTTTACCGATTCTATTTCTCAGCTTGCTGAGTTTAGCCCTCTGGCTTCCCTGGCTAATTGTCTAAGTTTTGATTTGTCCTTTGTCCTTTATCCTTTATATTTAGAGAATATATATTAGAGAATAAACTAGCAATAACGATCGAAAGGCTTTATCATACTCAAGGGTGTATCTGCTTGCCTGACCACAACAGCGTTTGACGAAAAATAGATAGACTTCAGAGGTCTAGCTGTTATTCGGCTTTTCTAGATAACATAGCGACTCAGCTAAGTCGGTTTAGGTATTTGAGAGACCTGTAGTATCATTTTGAGTTTCTCTCACTCGCGCAATTGAGTCTCATCAATCAGGTAAGTAATCGATGATCATCCAAACGGCAGAACCCCCTATCCCTAAGTCTCAGGGAGATACAACACAAAAGCATCATGAGTTTTGTAGCAATCAAGACAAATTTTTAACCCTGACCCTTGATTTGTTTTTCATTGCCAGTCCTGATGGCTATTGGCAGCAAGTTAACCCGATGTGTGAGCGAATCCTGGGATATAGTAGCCAAGAATTAAAAGCCCGCCCCTGGATTGAATGGGTGCATCCAGAGGATCAGCAGATGACCTTGAAGCAACTGCAAAAGCTGAGGGACTGTGAGGAAATTGTCTCCTTTGAAAATCGCTACCGCTGCAAAGATGGCTCCTATAAGTGGCTGTTATGGAACATCACCTTATGTCACACGCAGAACCAAATTTATGCGGTTGCTCGTGATAACACCCAACGCCGGGAAGCTGAAGCCGCACACCGGGAAAGCGAAGAACGGTTTCGTTTATTAGTCGATGGCGTCAAAGACTACGCCATTATTATGCTCGATCCAGAGGGTAAGATTGTAAGCTGGAATCCGGGTGCCGAACGAATTAAACAATATCGCGCCGCAGAAATTCTCGGTCAACATGTCCGTTGTTTTTATACCCCTGAGGATATCGCCCAGGGACAACCGGACAAGTGCTTAAACATAGCTGCACAGCAAGGTCGTGTGGAAGAGGAAGGGTGGCGAGTGCGTAAAGATGGCTCCACCTTCTTTGCGAATGTTGTGATTACTGCCTTACGGGGAGAAGACGGACAATTACGGGGTTTTGCTAGGGTAACACGAGATATTACCGAACGCCAATTGGCTCAGGAAACCCTAGAACGAACGAATGATGAGTTAGAAAAACGAGTCGCTAAACGAACGGCTGAACTGTTGCAAATCAATGAGCGGCTGAAAAAAGAGATCGCTCTGCACCAGCAAACAGAAGTGGCGTTGGCAGAAGAAACTCACTACGTCACTGATTTATTACAGAAGCTGCAACAAGCTCAAACCAAACTGATTCACACAGAAAAAATGTCCAGTTTGGGGCAAGTGGTTGCCGGGGTTGCTCATGAAATCAATAATCCTGTCAGTTTTATTTACGGCAATATCGATTACGCCATCTGTTATCTGCGCGATTTAATGCAGTTAGTCGAACTCTATGGCATTCACTATCCCCAACCCGTAGCCGATATTCAGAAACGAATCACAGACATTGATCTAGATTTCTTGATGGCAGATATGCCAAAACTACTGAATTCAATGAAAGTCGGAGCTAACCGGATTCGGCAGGTGGTTTTGTCTCTACAAAAATTTCTCAAGGCTGACCAAACTGAAATGAAGTCCGCCGATCTTCATGAAGGACTTGAAAGTACTCTTTTGATTTTGCAACATCGCCTGAAACCTAGCGTTGAGCATCCCGAAATTACGGTGATTCAAGACTATGGCAAATTACCCCCAGTCGATTGTTATGCAGGGCAAATCAATCAAGTGTTTATGAATTTACTCACTAATGCTGTAGATGTATTGGAATCTTCAGGTAGAAAGACTCCTCATCAAATTAAACTTAGCACTGAGGTGCAGGATATTAGTATTGAGAAACCTGGAGCAAGTTATTGCCAAAAAATACCTCATGCTGTAATTCGGATTGCCGATAATGGTCCAGGGATGAGTCCAGACGTCTGCCAAAAACTTTTTGATCCATTTTATACCACCAAACCCCTGGGTAAAGGAACCGGATTGGGTCTATCGATTAGCTATCAAATTATTGTAGAAAACCATGGGGGTCAGTTAACTTGTCGGTCTCAACCCGGTGTCGGATCAGAGTTCATTATCGCTATTCCGATTAATCAAATAATCACCAAGCATCCTGAACTTTCACTGACGCCAAGTTAAGAATTGGTCATTGGTCATTGGTCATTGGTCATTGGTCATTCATCATTGGTCATTGGTCATTGGTCATTGGTCATTTGCTCCCCATCTTCCCCATCTTTATTATCTCTTTTATCCCTCATCCCTTATCCTTTCGCGTGGTTCCATAAGTGTAGCTTCAAACGGAATAACTCCTACTATTTCACTCCGAATAGAACGAGCGGCTTGTCGGGATAAATCTAGAGTTCTACCCGGAATATAAGGACCGCGATCATTAATGCGAACAATCACACTATGACCATTTTCTAAATTTTTGACCTTCAGATAGGTATCAAATGGTAAGGTAGGATGCGCTGCCGTCAAATCATGCTGATCGTAAATTTCCCCAGTAGCTGTGTACCGACCGTGAAAATAGGGTCCGTACCAAGATGCTATGCCTTCAATGGTACTTGATGTTTCAACTAAGTTGTACATCTGCTTTTGGGCGTCTGCCAAACTTAATGGCGATTGTCCTAACGCTAGACGCAAGTTATTTGCCCATTCAATTGCCAGAAGTTCTCGATGCTGATCTAAGTCTTTGGCTAAGGTATCATCCACTTTAAATAATACGCGATCGCCTGCTTTCACCACAGGTATTCCATCAGACAGGATAGCTCGTACCGATGAATTTATCTCAGATACATCTGATGAGTCACAAAACAACAGCGTGAGACTTTGCGCCATTTGTTCAGCCTGCTTTTGAGTCGGCAATTGGGCAATCGTTCGCCCTTTCACCACAACCTGGAATTGCTGCTGTTCAGCCGAATGTTCTAATTTATTACTCCTTTGGGTATATTGCAAAAAGCCCCGTTTTCCCCTTATTCCCTGACTCTTATTTCTGCCACGAGGTCGTGTTTGAGAGTGAGAGCTGATTACGACTACGGATTCAGCCGAGGTTTTTTCTTTGGATGCAACAGGTTGACCCCAAGAAAACAAATTCTCGATCATTTTCCAGATTTTCTGGGGTAGACTAGCGTTTGAGAGATGGTTGGTAGATGAATAATTTCCTAAAGCCGATGAGGAATCATGGCTAGGTTGGGATTTGCCCCCATCATCCAGGGAATCTGACTTTGCTGGACAAGTAACTGGTTGAGCAGTATCCCTGAATGGATGAGCTGCGACAGTAGCAGTCTGGGCGAATGGAAATGGTAAACTGCCTAAATCATTAGCTAATCCTGAATTGGCAAGTGCTGTTACTGAAGACTTGTTAGACCAGACGTTTGAATAAACTGGAGATGAAAAAAAAGGAGATATTGGTTGTTCGAGTGGGCTGTTAACAACGGATAAAACTTTAGTCGGTAAAGCATTGGTGATGTAGTCGGGTACTCTTAATAGACCCTGGCTGGATGCCAGCAAACAGCTTACCCATGATGTTGTCCAAATTAGTCCGAAAAATGGCATAATGTAAAATAATTCTGCTGTAGAATGCACTGTCATGACTCACACAGTCATTCAGTATACATAAATCTGTAGTTTTTCGATCCCTTTTAAGCAAAACTAATCTCTAGAGGCAGCAATGAACAAAATTTATTACTATGACTTATCAATAGGAAATTCTAATTGCTTTAATGGGAATTGATTAATGAAACCTCAATACTTTAATTTTTTATTATAAAAATTAAACTTGGCTTGAGTTAGAGATATTTGTCTTAGGTCATACTCGCTCCCCCGCTCCCCCGCTCCCCGACTTCCCCTGTTGCTTAGGCAATGCTAGGATGACATTTGCCACTTCTGATGAGGTATTGATGGCAGAAACACTTTTTTTTAATGCGTTGCGTGCGGCTATTGATGAAGAAATGGCTCGCGATGACGCGGTATTCGTGCTTGGTGAAGATGTGGGTCACTACGGTGGCTCCTACAAAGTGACCAAGGATCTGTATAAAAAATACGGTGAACTGCGAGTTCTAGATACTCCCATTGCCGAAAATAGTTTTACGGGTTTAGCCGTGGGCGCAGCAATGACGGGGTTGCGACCGATTATTGAAGGCATGAATATGGGCTTTTTGCTCTTGGCATTTAACCAAATTGCCAATAATGCTGGGATGCTGCGTTACACGTCTGGCGGTAATTTCAAAATTCCCATGGTGATTCGTGGTCCCGGTGGGGTGGGGCGTCAACTGGGTGCGGAACATTCTCAACGACTCGAAGCCTATTTTCAAGCGGTTCCGGGTTTAAAGATTGTCGCCTGCTCTACTCCTTACAATGGCAAGGGATTACTCAAAGCGGCAATTCGGGACGATAATCCGGTTTTGTTCTTTGAGCATGTTCTTCTTTATAACTTAAAGGAAGATTTGCCAGATGAGGAGTATGTCCTGCCTTTGGATAAAGCCGAGGTTGTCCGAGAGGGCGAAGATGTCACCATTCTCACTTACTCGCGGATGCGTCACCATGTCACCCAAGCGGTGAAGTCTCTAGAGAAAGAAGGGTTTGATCCAGAGGTGATTGACTTGATTTCTCTGAAGCCCTTGGATTTTGAAACCATTGGCGCATCGATTCGCAAAACCCATCGGGTGATTCTGGTGGAAGAATGCATGAAAACTGGTGGTATTGGGGCGGAGGTAACGGCATCAATCAATGATCGGTTCTTCGATGAATTGGATGCTCCTGTCTTGCGGCTCTCGTCTCAAGATATCCCCACTCCTTATAATGGCACTCTGGAAAGCCTGACCATTGTCCAACCTCAGCAGATTGCAGAGGGAGTAAAAAAGATGTTGGCACTTCAGATTTAACTCAGATCTTGCACCACTCACCTTAAACCGCCTTGGGTTCAAACCCAAGGCTAAAAGCTAAAGTCAGCTAAAGCTGACTGGAATGGATTTCGCTCCACTAAGCCTGGACAGTAGCTTGCTTGTCAAGACCTGAAGTTCTTGGCGGATGGGGGGGCTTACGGAAAATGGTGCAAGATATGAAAGAAACAGAGTTAAGATAGCATTTGTTGCGGCGGGTCACAGTTATGCAAAGACAGCGTTCGTTAGTAGCCCTGATTCTAGTCTTGATCATTCTGGCAATTGTGGTGCTGGTGAAGATTCCTCTTCAGCAGGGACTGGATTTGCGGGGTGGCGCACAACTGACAATTCAGGTGAAAACCACAGAAGAGATTCCCGAAATTGCGCCCGATCAGTTGGAAGCTGTTAAAACTGTGGTTGACCGTCGAGTGAATGCTCTGGGTGTTTCTGAATCTCAAGTCCAAACTATTGGCTCAGACCAAATATTGGTACAACTCCCCGGTGTGAATGATCCGCAACAGGCGGAACGGGTGCTAGGGGGAACCGCACAACTGGATTTCCGCCAGCAAATACCGGGTACAGAAGCCCAGCTTCAGATTGAGCAACAGTTGCGTCAGCAACTGCTATTTGAGCAAGCCGTTCTACTGGAGAGTGAAGAGGGTGGTGATCCAGACGCGATCGCAGAAAATCAAGCCGCTTTGGAACGCTCGAACGCCGCGATCGCAGAATTGTTTGAGAAGACGAATGTCACTGGGAAAAACCTCAAAGATGCCTTCGCGCAACCGACTCAAGCTGGTAATGGTTGGCAAGTCGCCATCCGTTTTGATGCGGCGGGGGGACAAGGATTTGCTGAACTGACTAGAGACTTGGCAGGTACCGGGCGCAGTATTGGAATTTTCCTGGATGACTCCCTAATCAGCGCCCCCACGGTGGGTCCCGAATACGCGGAAACGGGGATTAGTGGCGGTAGTGCTGTGATTACTGGGAATTTTGATGTGCAACGGGCGAGTGACTTAGCCGCCCAACTCAAAGGGGGTTCGTTACCGTTACCTGTGGAAATCGTGGAAAATCGCACTGTCGGCGCTACCCTGGGACGAGATAGTATTCAAAGCAGTGTTTATGCTGCCATTGGCGGTTTAATTTTAGTCTTGGTGTTCATGGGTATCTACTATCGTCTCCCCGGTTTAATTGCTGATGTGGCGCTGAGTATCTACGCTCTACTTACCCTAGCCGCCTTTGCCCTGATTGGTGTGACGTTAACTCTACCAGGAATTGCTGGGTTTATTCTCAGTATTGGCATGGCGGTAGATGCGAATGTGCTAATTTTTGAACGGACGCGAGAAGAGTTACGCGAGGGGAAAACTCTATATCGCTCTGTGGAATCGGGTTTTTATCGAGCATTCTCCAGTATTTTAGACTCGAACCTAACCACGTTGATTGCGTGTGCGGCTCTATTTTGGCTAGGGTCAGGTTTAGTTAAGGGCTTTGCCGTTACCCTAGGAATTGGAGTTGTGATTAGTATGTTTACAGCCCTTACCTGTACTCGCACATTTATGCTGTTATTGGTTTTAGGATTTCCTGGGGTGCGCCAGAAGCCGCAACTGTTTTGTCCGAATCTGTCATCGTCTCAGTGATGGGGTGATGGGGGAGATGAGGGAGATGAGGGAGATGAGGGAGATGAGGGAGATGAGGGAGCTGGGGAAGCTGGGGGAGTCATGTAGAGAGGTGTCATGACATCTGTGTGTAGGGGCGGGTTTAGGGACTAATATTGATTGTTATCGCTAGCTTGGCGGCAAAACCCGCCCCGACCAAATGACAAATGACAAATGACAAATGACGAATGACAAATGACAAATGACCAAATTTAGTGTAATCAAACAGCGATCGCTCTGGTGGATCATTTCCGCCGTAATTATCCTGGCTGGTATAGTTTCGATGGCGATTTCCACGGCACAGCTAGGAGCGCCTCTGCGTCCCGGTCTTGATTTTGTTGGCGGGACACGTCTACAAGTTGAACTCGATTGTAGTGTACCCGGTAACTGCGACGAACCGATAGAGCTGGCAGAGGTGCGCGAGGTTCTCAATGAACAGGATCTGGGTAATAGTACGATTCAGCGTATCGGTGCTGCACAACAAGGGTTGACGATTCGGACGAAAACGTTAGATGTTGAACAGCGCAGTCAGTTACAAGCAGCCCTAAGTGAAAGGATTGGGGAATTCGCTCCAGCCGCGACTCAAATTGATACGGTAGGTCCAATCATCGGACAACAGTTATTTACATCCGGTTTACTGGCATTACTCGTTTCCTTTGCCGGGATTCTGGTTTACCTCTCGTTCCGGTTTCAGTTTGACTATGCTTTTTTGGCGTTTATTGCTTTACTTCACGATATCCTAGTCACGTTGGGCATTTTCTCTATTTTGGGTTTAGTCCAAGGGGTAGAAGTCGATAGCCTTTTTGTCGTCGCTCTCTTGACAATTATTGGATTTTCTGTTAATGATACCGTAGTTATTTACGATCGCATCCGGGAAGTCATTGCCAAGCATCCCGACCAACATATTGATCAAATAGTTGATGATGCGATTAATCAAACCCTTACCCGGTCAATTAATACCACGTTAACTACGGTATTAACGTTGGTGTCTATTTTCTTGTTTGGCGGAGAAACGTTAAAATATTTTGCCCTAGCCCTAATTGTGGGGTTTATCGCAGGTGCATATTCGAGTATTTTTATTGCCAGTACCCTATTAGCATTCTGGAGAGAACGCACGGGTCAAACCAAAGCTACCCAGGTTATCGAAGCTGAATTTTTGGACAAAGCATAATTGGAATTGTCTTTAATTATAATGGAGCCGTCAGACACTCAGACTTCTCACAACACTCCAGATCACCTTGAGCCGACAATAAAGGTGAAAATTCAGCGACTTCATCAACTTACGGTGTATGGTCGTTGGTTATTCGTGGGTATTCTTTGGATTAGTGTTGCTCCGCTGAGTCTTTGGGGTTGGCGTTATGAGTTATTGTTGTTACAAGAGCATTTTACCTGGTCGGGTCTGCGATATAGTATTGCATTTAACCGTTTGCCTATTTTGGGTCTAGCTATCTGTATTGGGATGACGACGGCGGTTTTAGTTTGGCAAAGTCGCAACATTTTATTTGGAATTCCGCCCGCTGAAAAACAACGCTTGGCGCATCAGGTGCGTCGGATATGTGATCAAGGTCCGAGTCATCCGCTATGGAAATGGGTTTGCGATCGCGGTTAAAGTTTTCGTCATTCGTCATTTGTCAAAGAACAGGGAACAGGGAACAGGGAACAGGTAGGTAGAGTTTTGAGTTAACTTCCCAGCTTCCCCAGCTTCCCCAGCTCCCTCTGCTCCCCCAGCTCCCCCAGCTCCCTCTGCTCCCCCAGCTCCCTCTGCTCCCCCAGCTCCCTCTGCTTCCCCAGCTCTCCATCACCCCATCACCCACTAAACCGTTTCAACGCTCCCGATATCATTATCGTTGCTTCGGTTGTGGATAGGCTTAAACCAGTCATTTCCAGTGCAGGTAGAGCCGCTCTCAATTCAAATTTGAACTGAGCATCCTTGAGTTGAAATAGAGGAACAATTTGCTCGACGAGTTGAATCTCAAAGATTTGTTCGAGTTGTGCGCTATCCAAGACGCCGTTACTTTTGAGCCATAACCCCAAGGGTTGGTGATTCAGGGAGCAACGCTGTAATAATTTGCTTAAGACGCGATCGCTTACCCATTGATCCCGTCGAATCAGGGATATCAAACCCTTTCCATCGAACCGATTAGCGGCGGCGACTATTCGACCTTGAGCTATCCAGATGTAGTGATTGGGAAAGTGTTGAATTTGTAGAGACGAGTGGATCTGCTTTGGTTTTGCTACAGGTGGTAACGTTGGTTCAAAACTCGTCCTGACTGATTCTGGAGACGTTCCATGGCGCGTCTTGAGGGTTGACGCTCTATCTTCCTCATTTCCCGTGTTTCCTCTAACGCCTACATTGGATTGCCAGTTTGTATCAGACGCGAAGCGGACACCAGTGAAGGGGTGAATCGCTAGTACACCTGTTTTATTCCCTTTCTCAAGCCACTGAAAAATCGCTGGTAGAGGAAAATCAATTAAAGTGCCTTGAGTACCCATAATTTTAATTCTGATAATCAGCAAAAGTAAAGTAAAACGTTGAATCCTGACCGAGTTGAGATTCTACCCAAAGTCTACCACGATGATTGTCCACTCTTGTCTGACACAGGGTTAAACCAATTTCCATTCCTGGATACTCCTGTTTGCTATACAGGCGTTGAAAAATTTGGGAAATATGGCGGCTACGTCTCGGAGCAATTTCTATTCCATTATCCCTGACAAAAACAACCATTCATCGTTCTGGTAAACGGCGTTACTATGAATTATCGGTGTATCCTGTGAGCGGTATTTTATGCCGTTTTTAAAATAACTAATAACTACAGTAATTGAGGAGTTATTGCCCGGAAAACGGGTAAATTGCTGTGAGTATATTCAAAAAAGTGGTTTTGTTTTTTAGTTTAGATAAAAAGACAACTCTGTCACGTTTTCAGTATACTGATCCCCATTCTACCTTATCTGTTGGATAATGTCCTATAATTTCCGCTCTAGTGTTCAAAATGAACCAAAATAGACATTTTTGTTGGAAAATGTTGGTTTTTGGTACTCTGTCCCTTAAAATAAACTTAAAAAGGCTGAGTTAATACAATACATAATGATACTCAATGAATAGTATAGAAGCGCTAGCTGTCCTGAGTTCGATGCTTCGTGAGCCGCCACTGAGTAACATTCAAGAACAAGTCTTTCACTTGACGTGGCAAGGGTTAACCTATACGGAAATTTCGGCTAACATTGGATATGAAGAGAGTTATATTCGAGATGTTGGTGCTAAACTTTGGCAACGTCTTTCTCAGATTATTGGAGAAAAAGTCACTAAAAATAATATCAATACTGTCTTTGAGTACTATATTATCAACGGAACAAAAGATATTTCAGCCCAATCTCCTCTAGCCAACTTCAGCAATACTATGTTAAACCAAACCAAAACACCAGATCGGTTAGAATTCCCTGGTAGTCCTCTGCCACTTAATTCCGAATTTTACATCAATCGCCCCCCTGTCGAAGAAATCGCTTACGCGGAAATTGGCATACCCGGCAGTATCATTCGCATCAAAGCACCCTCAAAGATGGGAAAAAGTTCTCTGCTGCAACGGATTATTGCTCAAGCTAAGGCGCAAGGATTCCACACAGTTAATCTCGACTTTCAACAAGCTGATGAAAGTGTTTTTATCAACCTGGATAAATTTCTGCGCTGGTTCTGCGCTAACGTCGCTCGGCAGTTGCAGATCCCACCTAATCTGGATGACTATTGGGATGAAGATATTGGTAGCAAAGTTAGCTGCACCTTCTATTTTCAAGGATATCTGCTGGAGCAAATTGACACGCCGATTCTGCTGACATTGAATGAAGTTAATCGGCTGTTAGAGTATGACACAATTGCCAGGGACTTTCTACCATTACTGCGTTCCTGGCATGAAGAAGCCCAACTGGATGAGGGGTTTGAGCAACTGCGCTTTGTTGTGGTGCATTCGACGGAGATTTATACGTCATTAAATATTAATCAATCTCCCTTTAATGTGGGACTACCCTTGATTTTGTCGGAGTTAACGTTAGAGCAAGTGCAGGAGTTAGCCCGTCGTTATCAACTCGATGGGATGGATGAGTCTCAAGTCGCCGACTTAATGGCAATGGTGGGAGGACATCCTTATTTAATCCAACTGGCATTTTATCACCTGCGTTACGCGGATCTTACCTTGGCACAGTTATTAGAAGAAGCACCAACCCTGGCGGGAGTTTATAGTCATCATTTGCGGCGTCAATTCGCCACGGTGGAAAAGAATCCGGAGTTAGTGGCGGCGTTGCAACAGGTGGTGATGGCAACAGAGAGCGTGCGTTTAGACGCGATCGCGGCGTATAAATTAGAGAGTATGGGGCTGATCAAACTACAGGGAAATCAGGCGACAATCCGCTGTAAGTTATATCGGCTTTATTTGAGGGAACAACTCTCCCTGGAATCGCCAACCGATCCGCGTATTGGACAGTTAGAGCAAGAGAATCAACAGTTAAAGTATTTATCAAGAATTGATGACTTAACCAAGCTGGCGAATCGCCGCGACTTTGACGATCACCTCGCCGAAGAATGGCAGAGATTAGCGGAAGAAGAGGTTCCCCTGGCACTGATTTTAGCGGATATCGATTTTTTCAAATTGTTTAACGATGCGTTTGGTCATCTGACAGGAGACTTTTGTTTACAGCAAATCGCCCAAGCGATTCGGGAGTGCGTTAAGCATTCAGGGGCTTTGGTTGCCCGTTTTGGCGGGGAAGAATTTGCCGTAATTATGCCACAAATAAATGGAGAGCAAGCGGTACAATTAGCAGAGCAAATCCGAGAACGTGTCAAAGCCTTAAATATTTCCCATGATCCCTATCGGATGTGTGGATATTCCTCAATTATCACCCTGAGTTTGGGTGTCGCTGTGATGATTCCCCATCCAGATGATGATCCATTAAAGCTGGTGCAGGCGGCTGATGAAGCACTATTTGAGTCAAAACGACAGGGGCGCGATCGCGTGACGATCCGGTAGAGAGGTTCCGGCGAAACATCTGTCAATCAATATGTAGGGGCGGGTTTAGCCACTCAATCTTGAATCCCACCGATAATGTATGTATAGCAACCGCCATGGCTGTTAGGACACATCATTTATGTAGAGACGTTGCATGCAACGTCTCTACAATGGTGCCGAAAGTCCTAATCGATGTGTCTACTGCTATAGCAAAACCCGTCCTGACTAACATCAAAGATAAGACGTAGAAGGGCGGCTTTTGAATAAACCTGATTATCGATAGCGAGAAGAAAATCCCTAAACCCGCCCCTACACCTTTAATTAATAAAATGGAATCTTTTTTTGATAAGACGTAGAAGGGCGGGTTTTGAATAAATCTGATCATCAATAGCGAGAATAAAATCCCTAAACCCGCCCCTACACCTTTAATTAATACAAATGACAAATGACAAATGACAAATGACGAATGACGAATGACGAATTACCCACTTAATCACCAATCACAAACAACGCGCGATAAACAGGTTGTTTACAGGCTATTGTGTAGGTTTCTCGCTCGGTGGGAACAGGTAGAGGATTCGTGGCTAACCACTCGGTTCCTTGACGTTGAAAGGCTGGATTCTCAGTAAAGCGATCGCACATTTCCTGGGCTATGGCTTCAACGTCAGACTGGATAAAAACTTCGCCGCCTTTGACCAAGTATTTTGCCAAAGTATTGACCAATTCCGGTTTGACTACACGGCGTTTAGCATGTCGTTTTTTGAACCATGGATCAGGAAATTGAATGGTTACCCGTTTGAATACGCCAGGTGGTAAAGAAGCTAAAATTGGCGCTAATGAGTTATCGACATTGCAAAAGATAAAATGAAGATTATCTAATCCTAACTCCGCTACCAATTCTTGGGCTTTCTCGACTAAAGGTTCTCGAATTTCTAATCCCAGAAAATTCCAATCGGGGTTCCGGGTTGCCATTTCTAACAAAAACTCCCCTCTCGCACTACCGATATCGAGATGCAAAGGTTGCTGGGGTTGATGATAAACCTTGTCCCAGGGGGGAGGCGTTACTGGAGTCAGGTATTTTTTACTCAAGGGATTGACATGTTGGCGCACGCGAACTTTCGGCAAGGGTATCACCTCCTTATTTTGGTCATTTGTCATTTGTCATTTGTCATTTGTCATTTGTCATTTGTCATTTGTCATTTGTCAAGTCGGGGCGGGTGTAGGGTGCGTTAGCAAAGCGTAACGCACCATTTCCAACGATAGTAGCCAGTAGGGTGCGTTAGCGTTCGCGAAGCGTTCCCGAAGGGTAGCGTAACGCACCATTTCCAACGATAATAGTAACGCACCATTTCCAACGATAGTAGTGAAAGTGAACCCCTACACAATTTCCCCATCTGACACCTATCTTCCCCATCTCCCTCATCTTCCCTTCATTAACCAATTGGCAGTTCAATGATAAACTCAGCACCTTCTCCAGGGTGAGACACACAACGTAATTGTCCGCCGTGTTTCTCCACGACAATCTCATGACTAATCGATAACCCTAACCCCGTTCCCTTACCAAAGGGTTTAGTCGTGAAAAAGGCTTGGAATAGCTTTTCTTGTATCTCTTCAGGAATACCAGGACCATTATCAGAAATACGGATTTCTACTCGCTGGTTATCAATCCCTCTGGTACGAATCCAGATAGTGGGAGGCGCGGGGGTTGGATCACTCTCTGAAATTGTCTCGGAATTTTGCTTTCTAAATTCTGCTTCCTCTAAGGCATCAATCGCATTCGCCAGAATATTCATAAACACTTGGCTCAACCGTCCAGGATAGCATTCAATAGGCGGTAATTTACCATATTCTTTAATCACTTGAATCCCTAAATGTTTCCCGGAGGGTTTGATCCGATGTTGCAAGAGAACCAGCGTACTATCTAACCCCTCATGCAAATCAACCATCATCATTTCGCCCGCGTCGAGGCGAGATATATTTCGCAAGCTTTTAATGATTTGACAGATGCGTTCGATGCCCAATTCCATCGACTTAAAGGTTTTTGGTAAATCTTTTACCAGAAAATCCGTGTCAATTTTTTGAGATTTATCTTGAATTTCGGAAACTGGATTCGGATAATGTTGAGCATAGATTTGCAGGAGTTTAAGTAAATCTCGGCTATATTCGCTGGCACAGCTTAAATTGCCATGAATCGAAGTAATGGGATTATTAATTTCATGGGCAACTCCGGCTAACATTTGTCCCAAGCTGGACATTTTTTCACTTTGAACTAGCATAGCTTGGGCTTGTTGCCAATTGTTGAGGGCTTGGGCAAGTTGATTCGTCCGTTCTTCCACCCGTTGTTCTAATTCTTGGGTCAATGTTTGCAACGCGGCTTCTGCTTTACCCCGTTGTTCAACTTCTTCAACTAATCGGGTATTCTGTTCTTCTAAGGTTTTGGTTAAGGTTCGCAGTTTCAAATGCACCTTGACTCGTGCTAATACCTCTTCCTGCTGAAAGGGTTTAGTGATATAGTCTACAGCCCCTAAATTTAACCCCTTAACTTTATCAATGGTATCGGTCAAAGCCGTCATAAAAATGATCGGAATCTCGTGAGTGTCAGGATTTGCTTTTAGACGTCGGCAGGTTTCAAATCCGTCAATTCCTGGCATCATCACATCTAACAAAACTAAGGTCGGTGGATCATAGGCAATTTGCTCAAGCGCGGTTTCTCCATCAAGAGCAACGGCAATTTCAAATCCAGCGCTAGTCAGGGTTTCTGAGAGTATTTCTAGATTGTTGGGACTATCGTCAATAATTAAAATAATCGTTTTATTTAACTTGTCTATCATTGCCTTGTTGCGTTGTTCTATCCGGTTCAATGTAGTAGATTTAGACGTAAGCATGGCGAGAATTTCTAGTTGTTAGCGATAGGTTAATTCCGTTTAGTGAATGCACCGATTTTCTTCAATAAAATCTCGTATTTTTTTAAGCTGGAAGCCTTTAGCAAGCTGGCGTATATATTGAGCAAATGGGGCGAACTTCTTGTCCGAACTCTCGATATTATCAATTTCTTCGAGGAGAACTTTAATGCGACCTTTCATGGCTAAATCCCAGAGAATATCTAATTCCTCTTCAGGAAAAATAATCGCTTCGAGTTTGCCCGGTTTTTGTTGCTCGTATGGTGTTACCTTAACAGCCGCTGACTGACTACCATTCCCTGATGCGGGTTCGTAAATCCAGGTCAGTCCCAAATGTTGTTGTAACGTCTGGAGTAGCTCATCAATGTGAACGGGTTTGGGCAGAAAATCATTACCCCCGGCTGCCAAACTGTGAAGCCGATCCATCTCAAAAACACTGGCTGACGATACTACGATTAGCATATTTTTCAGGGTTTTGGACTGGCGAATGTGTCGCATCATCTCAAAGCCGTCCATAATCGGCATAATTAAGTCGGTAATGATCAGATCCGGTGAGGCTGTCATGGCGATATCTAATCCTTCTCGACCATTATTCGCCTCAATGACATCAAATCCCAAGGGTTCGAGCAAATTGACGATGACTGAACGATTTTCCCAGCGATCATCGACGACAAGGATGGTTAGGGGTTTGCCCTGATAGCCAATAATTCTACCTTGAGTAAAGGCGGGAGTCGTTTGAATCCATTCTTGGGCTTCGGGTAAGTCTAGATCTACGGTAAATACACTTCCCTTACCGACTTCACTGTGGACTTGAATGGTACTACCCATGAGTTGTACAATCTTGGTGCTAATCGCTAACCCTAGTCCCGTTCCTTCCGCCTGACGTTTGCGATCGCTCACTTGTTCAAAGGGTAAAAAGATGCGTTGCAATTGTTGGGGACTCATCCCTACCCCGGTATCTTCGATTTGAAACCGGATTTGGTGATGGGGAGAGGTTGAGGCTTCCCGTGGATGAGAGACGCCTTCTGGCTTGTCTCCATTGTGTCCCCCAATGCTGTGATTGTCTTGGTTATCTGCATAGCCGACTTTAAAGGTAACGCCGCCAGTATCGGTAAATTTAATCGCATTGCTGAGGAGATTAATTAGAACTTGTCGCAGTCGCTTTTCGTCTACGTGGATACCAGCAGGAAGGGATGAAGTCGGTTGATAGATAAAGGAAATGCCTTTTGCATCCGCCCGAATCCGGCAAATTTCGATAACGCCACGCAGGAATGAAGGAAAATGAATATCACTGCCATGGAGTTCCATCTTCCGGGCTTCAATTTTCGCTAAATCGAGAATATCATTAATTAACATCAGCAAATGAGAACCGCACTGATGAATAATCCGAACACCATCAAGTTCGCGATCGCTCATCGTTTTGGATCGTTGTAGAATTTGGGCATAGCCTAACACCCCATTCAATGGCGTTCGCAGTTCATGACTCATATTTGCCAGAAACTCACTTTTGGCGTTATTCGCCGTATCCGCCTCTTCTTTGGCTGTTTTTAGTTCTGCTGTGCGTTGTTCTACCCGCAATTCCAGTTCAGCTTTAGCATTTTCCAGGGCGGTAAAGGATTCCTGCAACTGCTGCGCCATTTGGTTAAAAGATTTGGATAAAATCCGCAGTTCATAAATCCCTTCGACTTTTACTCGTTGATCAAGTTCCCCACTCGCGATCGCACAAGATGCCATACTCAGTCGTAAAATGGGTTGACTAATCCAACGCGAGGTAAATAATCCCAAAAGCGTGGCAAGAATTAACGCCGCTACACAGAGGCGAATTGTCGTGCGCGTGTTGGCGTGGATGCGTCCCATAAATTCATCTTCGGGAACCACGACAACAATCAACCAATTGAGTCCTTGATTGTCTTGAAAGGAGAGAACTTGGACAAATTGCTTCTTTTTATCTAACTCAAAATCTAACTGATATTCCCCTGTGATATTCTCAAAGCTACCAAATTTCCCGACTAAAAAGTCAGCCGTCGCCTTAATTAGCTGGTTTTCACTGGTAATTGAATCATGACGTTCAGATTTAGCATGATCAGTAGAGACAAATGTATCTTCACTCATCGATGTAGCGACTAAGGTTCCCTTCCCCTTGGGTTCTAAAATAAACGTCTGTCCAAAGTCACTAATTTTCAAGCTTTCCAGAAAGTCCCCAATATGAGACAGAGACAGAATCGTACTGGTTACGCCCAGCAACGTATCACCCTGATACAGGGGCATACTCGCCGCGATCGCTAATGTATCTTCATGTTCATAGCGAAAAACCTCACTCCAGGTTGCCTCACCTGCTTTTACCGCCTTTTCGTACCAGGGTCGAGTTCGGTGATCATCGTAGGCAGGAGTTTCTAATAACTTTATCCGATTTCCTTGCTGATTCGCGGCATAAATATATTTAGTATAATTCACTGATTCATGAATTTGAAAATTATCCCCCTCTTGTCGCACCACTTCCAGATATTTACCATCTTCTGTACCAATTGCCGTAGCGCTAACTGGAAAAACTTGCATCTGATGCCAGACGGTTTTTTCGCAATCAAGCCAATTGTCTAATTCTAATTGATTCAGACAGGTTTCATTGGCATTGAGTTTATTAAAGGCATGGGGAATCTGCAAGTAACTATCGAGTTTCTGTTGAATCCGGGCAGCGATTTCTTGACGTAAATCACTGGCAAGTTCATGAACCGCTTGTTCACCATTGCGTAAGGAAAGCCAACCCGTTAATCCTACAGCCGCTGTAATTTGCAGCAGGAAAGGAACAACAAGGACAAGGCGCAAACGCATTTTTAGAGAGGGTTTTGCTAAAAAACTGGGTAACATCCGTCAGTGTTAATCTACAAGTAATGAGTGGATTTGACGACTCAGATGCTACCCTAATCTATAAAGAAATGTATTCAAAATTCGGTGATACTACGACAATATAGAAGGCTTCAGGACGCCAAATCCCCGATATCTTCAAGACGTCAGGGATCTACTTCATTCTTTAAATCTTAAAAAAGTCCTGAAATACACCTTCTAGAATTACCTCTTGCCTATTGGTTCGCTTTTTTCTCTGTTTCCTGTGAAAACTAACTTACCTTCTGAGCAATGTCTGAATTATTTACCTCAGAAGATTTGGGGACAAACAGTTTAGGGAATAGCAATCCTGAACGAGCTTTATAGTCAGCAAACTCTGGATAACGGGAGAGTGACTGGTCTTTTTTAAGCATATTGGGAATGAAAATACCCGCTATAAAACCTGCCAGAATTAAAAATGGTAGCCAGTGCTGAGTCAGCAGGGCAAAAGAGCCATAGATTAAGACTTCTCCCAGATAGTTAGGATTCCGACACCGGGCAAAAAATCCTTCGGTAATCAATCCAGAATGATACTTGAGCGTGTAATACTTTTGAGCATCGCTGCTGTAATGGAGAAAGACACCCATTAGGTTAATCGCAATCGCCGCCGCAATCAGGGGAGGAGTCGGTTCTGAGCCACTACTAATCAGGATAAACGGAGCAACCCAGTAGAGCAATAGAAGCCCAAAGATAAATAGACCTGTTCCAAAAGAGATTTCTTGTTCCCACTGTTTATCGGGATAGATGCGGCTTTTGAGTACCCACATAAACCCATACATGCCATGGAGGGCGAGGTACACCCAAGAACCGATGGTAAAATTTTGATATGCCACCATCAAGGCTAATATTACCGGAAACGTTAGTCCTTTATTGAAATCAATAATATGTTTTGCTTTCATCACCTTAATCAACTCCTTCAATCGGGGCAAACCCCTGACGCTGAATATTTTCGGTAATCGTGCGCGGTTCTAAAAATTGGAGTAAATAATCGGGTCCTCCCGCCTTAGAACCTACCCCTGATAATTTGAATCCGCCAAAGGGTTGGCGCGAAACAATCGCCCCGGTAATCGTGCGGTTAATATAGAGATTGCCCACTTCAAACTCAGCAGATGCTTGGTCAATATGAGATGGCGTGCGGGAATATAATCCTCCCGTCAGGGCATATTTTGTCCCATTTGCCACAGCCAGGGCGTCGGGAAAATCTTTAACCCGAATCACCGCTACAACCGGACCAAAGATTTCCTCTTGGGCAATTTTGGCATCCGGTGAAACGTTGGTGAAAATTGTGGGACTCACAAAATAACCCGTGTCTGGGACTTCACATTCCACCGCAATTTCTGCCTCTTGCCGCCCTTTTTCAATATAGTCCTGAATCCGATTTCTGGCAGTAGCATCAATCACTGGACCAACTTGGGTACTGGGTAATTCCGCTGCCCCAATATTTAGCGATCGCGTGGCTTCGATTAATCGTTCGACAAAGGTATTATAGATAGGGTCGAGAACGATTACCCGTGAACAGGCAGAACATTTTTGACCACTATATCCAAATGCCGACTTCACCACGCCCGCCACAGCTTGATCTAAATCCGCACTCTCATCGACAATAATCGCATTCTTCCCCCCCATCTCGGCAATTACCCGTTTTAGGTGCTTTTGACTGGGTTGAACTATCGCCGCATCAGCGTAAATCCGACAGCCCACCTCTTGAGAACCCGTAAAGGCGATTAAATGGGTATCTGGATGCTTCACCATATACGCCCCCACCTGGGAACCCTTACCGGGAACAAATTGAAACACACCCTGGGGAATTCCGGCTGCGACTAAAATTTCTGCCAGTTTCGCTGCAATCACGGATGAGGTTTCAGCAGGTTTAAGCAGGGTACAATTCCCCGCGACTAATGCGGCTACCGTCATTCCCGTCGCAATCGCCAAGGGGAAATTCCAGGGAGAAATCACCACCGCAATTCCTCTGGGTTGGTAGACATAGCGATTGGTTTCGCCAGCCACATCATAGATATACCCACCCTCCAGCCGTTCCATTTCCGACGCATAGTAACGGCAAAAGTCGATGGCTTCGGAGACTTCTGCATCGGCTTCTCGTAAGGCTTTCCCGACTTCTAAGCATATCCAAGCGGAGAGTTCTTCCCGGCGCCCTTCCATTAATTCCGCCGCTTGACGCAAAATATCCGCCCGTTGTTTAACCGGGGTGCGACGCCATCCCGGAAAGGCGGCTTTGGCGGCGTTTAGGGCATTTTCGGCTTGGTCGATGGAGAGTAATCCCACTTTACCGATAATTTCACTGGGATTGGCGGGATTAACGGAGTCAACGGTTTCGGTTGTGGGTTGATAGTCGCCGTTAATCAAGGGATAGTAGGTTTTACCCAATTGTTGGCGCACGGTTTCCAGGGCGGTTTGGGCTTTTTCCCTGGCTTCGGCTTGGGCGTAATCGGTATCCGGGGCGTTGGCGAATTGTAGAGACGTTGCATGCAACGTCTCTACAGGTTCAGGTTCCTCATCCACAACCGGGGGTGCGATTAATTCGTCAACGGGGCGTTCTTCTAAACTTTGGCGTAGGAAGGAACTATTGGCGGTATTTTCCAGTAAGCGGCGAATTAGATATGCCATTCCCGGTAACAGTTCCCCATACGGCGCATAAACCCGCACCCGATGTCCCCGTTGCACTAAGGCTTTTGCCAGTTGATCCCCCATTCCGTAGAGAACTTGCATCTCGAAGCGGCGACGGGGAATATTTAACTGTTCTGCAATGGCGATGGCTTTGGCTTGCGATCGCACGTTATGAGACCCTATGGCAGCATAGAGATACTGGTGATTTTCTAGCAATAGCTGGGTCATTTCCTCAAAATTGGCATCGGTGGCGCTTTTTTGGTTATAAACGGGTTGTTGCCAATGGTTTTGTAAGGATTTAATTGTTTCCTGATCCCAATATGCCCCTTTAACTAAACGCACGGTGAGGGGATTGCCCCGTTCTTTTGCCCAGGTGATAATATCTTTTAAATCCCCTTTACTGTCTTGTAGATAGGCTTGTAGAGTAATACCTAAATCCGTGCGATCGCGGAATTCATCTTCCATCAACAATTCCTTGAGAATGCCCAGGGTCATATCTTTATAGACATACTGTTCCATATCAAAATGAACCGCCGCCCCCAATTCCTTAGCACGCCGTAACAGAATCCGGATGCGATCGCACACCTGTTTTTTGCTACCCTCTGGATCTAGGGGGTCAAATTGGGAATAGAATGCGGTTAACTTGACAGAAACTTGAACTCGTGGTAATTCTTCCCCATCGGCTTGGTCAATTGGCGGCACCGTTGACCAATTTTTCGCTTCCTGGGTAAGTTGTTCCATCAAATCCAGATAGCGTTCCAGATACGACTGGGCTTCGGCTTCAGTAATCACGGCTTCCCCCAGTAAATCTAGGGTAAATGCCATCTTATCTTTCCGCAGGCGTTCAATCGTCTTAATTGCCTGCTTAATTGTTGCCCCAGCGATATACTTATTGGCTAAGGTTTCCACCGCCGTAGATACCGTTGACGCCGCCAACTGTCCCGGCATCGAGTCAGGATTAGCAAAATTGAGTAAATTTTTCAGGGCGGTGGGAAGTTCCACCGACTCATCCCCTAAATAGTCTTGCAAATGACGGGCAATCTCGGTCTTACTCTGGAGGGCGGGTAAGGCATCAATGAAGCGAAAAAGCTGCACCCGCAAACCGGGATTACTCATTGCCCAAGCTAGGAGTTTATCATCCCAGCGCATTTGATCGCGCATTTGGGCAAAAAAGGAGCGTTTTTGCCGAGTGGTGTCGAGAAGCTGTTTGGCAATTTCGATGGTTTGGGTTTCGTAGATGCTGTTGGCGACTTGTACAACCACGGGCGGGTAGACTCCTAATTCTGGGCTAAAGCATTTATCTCGAACTCTTTATTATATCCGGCTAGAGCCAATTGTGCAGATTTGCCGCCTAATCGGGATTCATATCATGTCCGGTTGAATACCCATAATTACAGTGATGGGTTGAGGGTGAGGGGGAGACGTAGGGGCTTGGTTACCAAGCCCTTACTAAGGTTTTGTTTCAATCCCTGATAGGGATTCAGGGGAATTCCGAGCAGCTATACACTTAGTCCAAGCGTTCTTCAAATGGTTTCAATCCCTGATAGGGATTCAGGGGAATTCCGAGACTTCTGTTATTTTCAGGCTTGTACCCTCTTGTGTTTCAATCCCTGATAGGGATTCAGGGGAATTCCGAGGATTGCATTGAAATCACGGAAGCATTGATCAATGGTTTCAATCCCTGATAGGGATTCAGGGGAATTCCGAGAGCGGTCATCTGGAAGCCTGACAGTATGTAGTTTTCATGGTTCAGTTGCGCGGCTGATAAAAATAATAGCATTTCAGACCTAGGGTTTGGCAAGAGGCAAAAATAAAAATCGCTAAACATCAGTCCCAGTAAGCCTTTCAGGAATTGCGCGGCTGAGATTTGAGTAGAGTCACGTTCAACTGCTTACCTAGAGGGCGATTCAGCCATTTTTCCCCATCCCCCAAAAAAAACACCTATCCATATATCCAAGGTTTTAGCGATCGCGCGATGCAAATTTTCACCGCCATTGATCCTAGTCTAGCTTACTCACCGGATGCAGACCCCAGACGCGATCGCCACCTGGCATACATAGGGATTCAGTCAAACTGCACTCTAACACACTCTACTGCATCCACTGCCCTATACCCACCACTTGACAAGAAACCGTAGGGGCGCATGGCGTGCGCCCATAAAATCGACAACTCCAATCCATCAGTTTAGTTGTGTCATATCATGTCCGGCTTTCTCACCCATGATCGACAATGTTTTCCTCTTTCAACCCAGACAACCACCTTTTTCGATCATCCCAGTTTCAACAGGTAATTCAAGACGCTGTAGGTTTTCTCCTCTCCACACCTGTTCAACCCTTACCGCCATCAGAGACATTTACAGGTGCAGGACTTTACTTACTGTACTACACAGGTCATTTTCCACCCTATAGTGCGATCGCGCAAGCGAACAGCCATAACCTTTCCACACCAATTTATGCGGGTAAAGCCGTTCCGAGTGGTTGGCGACAAGCCCGAACCCCATCTAAAAAAATAGCGACTCTTTATCGTCGTTTAAACGAACATGCGACCAGTATAAGAGCAGCACAGAACCTCAACTTAACAGATTTCTCATGTCGCTTTGTTATTCTAACTGACGATGAGAGTAGTCTGATTCCTGCGGTTGAAGCAGCACTAATTCGTCGATATCAACCCTTATGGAATAGTGTTATCGATGGCTTCGGAAATCATGATCCAGGGATTAACCGTTATGGACAACTGCTGGCTGAATGGGACACCTTGCACCCGGGTCGAAGTTAGGAAAGAAAATGGCAGGGTCAACGTCCTAATCGAGAACAACTAATCGAAAAGATTCAAAACTATTTCGGCTGACGTAATTCAACCACCGATTCGTATAATCGACAAGCATTATCCGCTTTAGCAACCCGCACCTTTGATTGAATAATACTATTTCCCACACGAGTCTCTCGTGGCGTGTTTATGCTGACAAGCTCAAGACCCGATTGTTCAACAATTTTACCTAAATAGACATCGGTTGGGAACATGACTCCTTGCAAAATACTATTTCCAATCACCACAAATGCTGAAGCACTCGGCTTGAGAACGTATCGAAGTCCCTGAACAAAACGATGACAATCATTAAAATAAGATGCAGCATAGTTAGCCCATCCATTGCCACCATAGATACCTCGCTGTGTATTAACTGTACGCAAGTAATCAATTTTTTCAATAAGCTCGGCTGGTGGATGGGAAAAATTCAAGTTAACCCTATCTTGAACTCGCACAGTTTGCCAATATTTGCCAAAATTTTGCTGTTCCAAAATCTTAGTGTCATCAGGCTTCTTGACAAACCCTAGCCAATAGAGATGGGGGCGGGTGTTGCGAATGTAATGGTAATTATTCAGATAAGGGGGTGATGTAACTGCAAGATCAACTGAATTCGGTTTAAGATACTGTGGGCAATCAAAAAATGATGCGTTGACAATCTTGTTTTGGAATGAATGACGGGGCAAATTACTAGAAAGCCATTTAACATCCAAAGCCATTTGATTAAGCTTTTCCGTGATTAATTCAAAAACGGCAAAATCCGCAATATTCTTTTTACCTGCTGCACGTCTGGTTCCTAAACTGGGTTCATAGGAATAATTCGAGTAATAAACCATCGTTGACGCAAACGCCAATCTAAAAATATCTTGAATCTTCTCATCATCCACAGAATCAATAAAATCCTGAACAATCAGGACTTTCTCTAACACAGTTGGACTATAGAATGCTTGACGGGTTCGGAATCCCGATGGTGGCTGACTCATCGGCAAATATCCACTCGTCACGCTATGGTCATAAAACGTTTGGAATCGCCCTATCTCTCTTTGAATATCTTCTGGATTAAGTTTATATGCATTGATTTTAACTCGACAAGCCAAAGCCGCGTAGGGATTAATCTCAAAACCAACACTATCATGTCCAATTAATGCTGATTCAACGAGGGTTGTACCCACACCCGCAAAGGGATCAAGAACCGTTCCCGGTTGAGGAAGCTTAGTTTCTACCACGCCGCGCACAAAAGAACTGGAAAAGCCAGCAATCCAAGGTATCCACCGATGTACGGGTAAAAGCTTATTGCTGGCAAAACTCGGATCACTGAACACCGATTTATCTTTGGCGTTCGAGGTTTGAGTCTCTGGAAAAAGTGACAGTTGCATTCGATTGATCAGCTTGGCTAATTTTGATGTCGTGATGTTAGTGTAAAGCCAATCAATTTACGGTGCAAGTTCCCTATTTTAAGATGTTACCTTTAAGCTATCTTAGTTAACTTCTTAAATTCAGCCATATTCAAGGATTCTTACTTGTACAAAACAGCCTCTCTCAATGTTGAGATGCGCTCAAGCACGCTGGTGATTTCCTCTAAGGTTAGAGTTGGTAGTGTATGCATATCCGTTTCTAAAATTTGGCAATTTACACTTGGTATTTTATCTCGGTGTTGAATAACTTTACGTCTCTCTAGGGTACAGCGATCGCGGAGTGACGTATCTGCCGTAAGTTGGATTAAAAAAATTCAATTTTATAGGCTATTGTTTTATTTTAATAAAATGAAAAATCACCACTATGGACTGAAATCCATATCCAGTCCGCTTTAGCTAACTTGAGTTCTTAGCTTTGGGTTTCAACCCCAGGCGGTTGGTGAGACTGAGAATTACCCGTTGTATCCGTTGGTAGAGGAGAATTGCGAAACATTAATGTATAGATATCAGTCGGCATTTCGATATTTGCCTGTTGCAGTGCTTCTTTTATACGTTGACTGACTTGAGATGTCATCGTCAAAAAGCCTAATCGTCGCGAATCCACCCAAAACCGCACTTCCAGATTCACCGTACTCGCCGCTAATTCCATTACCAAAATTTCCGGAGGCGGCTCTTTTTCTAATCCTGCAAGTGAGGCAAGAGCCGTTTTAATCACTTGTTTGGCATGAGTAATATCGGCATCATAGTCAATACCAACCATCACTGAACTACGACGGCGTGGCGAAGCGGTATTATTAATAATACTGGCAGAGAATACTTCCTGATTCGGAATATAAACTAACCGCCCATCATAGGTTCTCATCGTAGTTGCCCGGAGGTCAATCTGCGTAATCGTACCTTCATAATCACTGATCACCACCTGATCATTAATACCAAAAGGTCGAGCCGCGAGTAAAATGACTCCAGAGATATAATTACTCAGCACATCTTTGAGACTAAAACCAATCGCCACACTGGTGAGTCCCAACGCCCCTAATAATGCACCAAAATTCAGTCCTAAAACCCCTAAAGCAACAACTGAACCCAGTACCCAGACGCCACCATAACCCAAGCGTCCAATCAGAATTTCCGTACTGCGATCGCCTTCTGTCCGTTGCGCCCAACTAAAGCCAATAAACTGCACTGTTTTCGCTATTCCCCAGGTAATCCCAACCATAACCAGCGCCCCTAATAAAGAGGGGAGATTTGTCACCGTATCCCGTAAAAGTTGTTGTACTGTTCCATAGAGACGCTGTCCCACATCAATCGCTAGGGGGGGTTTTTTAATTGCCTGATTCAATTGTTCTGCCCATCTCTCGGCTAAGGCTTCCACTGACAAACCAAAGTCTTGGGCATCTTGCTGAGTAACCGTCATTAATACGCGATTATTCAATCGCAAGGTTGCCACTTGGCGAGGGTCATCCGGTTTAACAGTTACCTGTCCTAAAGTTTCTGATTGTGCCAAAAGACTGTTAACCCGCCGATTGATAATTTTTGCCCGTTCTCTTGCGCCCAGATCTGCAAGGCTACCCACTTGGAATACAGGTCTACCTCTAACCAAAATATCGGCAAAATAGACTTCACTATCGGTATTACCAAGGGATGAATTCGCATCAGCGGGAA
>NZ_JAVKEA010000213.1:0-22391 GCF_040221695.1 Coleofasciculus sp. E2-BRE-01
CAAGGCTCTTTTAATTTCTTTTGTCTCTTTTGTCTGATTGATAAAATTAGCCAATTCATCTATAATGTTCATCTTTTGTATTTTTACTAGGGATGTATTATTACTATTATATCTGTTGCGACCTATTTAGGGCTGCTATAGCTCCTAGTGCTAGGCTACAAGAAGCGTTGACCGATTTGCCGTGGGCTATTGCGGTTGGCTCAGAAAAGGCTAAGTCAGAGGGGATTATTTATCCCATTTTGCAAGAGGTGAGACGAATTTTTAGAAATCAGATCAGCCTTTTTTCGGGTCGGGATTTTACGGTGGATATGAGTAAAGGATTGAATGGCTATGTTGATTACTTGATTAGTAGTTCTCAAGAACAATTGGAGATTGAAGCACCAGTGGTTGTGGTGGGGGAAGCCAAACGAGATAATCTGAATGAAGGCTTGGGACAGTGCATCGCAGAAATGGTTGCTGCTCAAATGTTTAATCAAGCTAATCAGGTGAGTATCTCGACAATTTACGGGTCAGTTAGTAACGGGACTCAATGGCGTTTTTTGAAATTAGAAGGGTCAACAGTAACTATAGATTTGATGGATTATGCTCTACCTCCAGTAGACCAAATTTTAGGTTGTTTGATTTGGATGGTTGGAGTATCTACAAATTCGTCTCCCCAGGCTCACCTCGACTAAAAGGAATGATGCTTACGAAAAAATGATACTGAAAATTTGCTTATATAGAAAACATTGATGGGCGCACGTCGGTGTGTCCCTACCCATCCTGTTGATAATACTCACTATTTTTTCCCCAGATCAGGGATAACCAACATAAAAAGAATACCGAAAACAATAATCGCTAGAGCTTGTTCTGTGGTCAGTAGATTCGGTCTGACTAGATACAAGACAGCAAAGCCAAGCAACGCAATTGTCAGATTCCGAGACAGCAGCCCCGGCATTACCAGAGTCGCAATGATGCAAAATGCGATTATTGCAATGGCTACTTCCATGGTTCCTGTTTCCTTGTTTCGGGTAATTACAGGGCGCTTAGCAAGGCGGAAAGCCTAACTGATCGCCTACTATCAATCAGCCGTTACCTTTAACCCGATTTCTCGTGGGCAAGATTTGCCTGTTTCTGTCGGGCTAGCTTGTGTACGGGGTTCCCCCTATACGCTATACGGCACTCGGCAACGTAACTCTAAACTATCTCAAAACCGCTCATAAGTCAGTAGTGAGTAACTGCTCATTTGGACTCTACGCGATCGCAACCCCTGGAAAACACGCCTATCCCTTATCCCAATAAGGCTTTCCCTGACTCCGAGTCCGGGTAAAGTTGTGTTAAAATATTAAAAGAAAGTAGCACATTTTAGCAACTATTTGGGTTAAACATGGCGGTTTAGCTCACTTTTTGCGCTTTTTTTGCCTAAATCCTGAATTTTTATGGAGTTTTTCGTTCTATGAGTACCTCCCAAGAGCGGATTGTCCCGACAAATCTTCGCAGCGAAATGTCTAGGTCATACCTAGAATATGCCATGAGCGTCATCGTGGGTCGGGCGCTACCCGATGCGAGGGATGGACTCAAGCCAGTACATCGGCGGATTCTCTATGCGATGCATGAACTGGGACTCACGCCTGATCGCCCGTTCCGTAAATGCGCCCGTGTTGTGGGTGAAGTCTTGGGTAAATATCATCCCCACGGCGATACAGCGGTGTACGATGCCTTAGTTCGCATGGCACAGGATTTCTCCATGCGCTCGCCCCTAATTAACGGACATGGTAACTTTGGCTCGGTGGATAATGACCCACCTGCGGCAATGCGTTACACAGAATGCCGCTTGCAATCCTTAGCCACAGACTCCCTACTCCGGGACATTGAGTCAGAAACCGTCGATTTCCTGGATAACTTCGATGGATCACAACAAGAACCGATTGTCCTCCCTGCCCGGGTTCCCCAGATACTCCTGAATGGATCATCGGGTATTGCCGTTGGTATGGCAACCAATATCCCTCCCCATAATCTGGGGGAATTGGTAGATGGCTTAGTCGCCCTAATCCATAACCCAGAAATCACCGAAAAAGAATTGATGCGGTATATTCCCGCCCCTGACTTTCCCACTGGCGGTCAAATCCTGGGCAGATCCGGCATCAAAGACGCCTACACCACTGGACGCGGCTCAATCACCATGCGGGGTGTGGCGCAAGTGGAAACCATTGAACACCGGGGACGCCCGGATAAAGAGGCGATTATTGTCACCGAATTGCCTTACCAAACTAATAAGGCGGCATTAATTGAAAAAATTGCCGAACTGGTGAATGATAAGCGCATCGAAGGCATTTCCGATATTCGCGATGAAAGCGATCGTCGGGGAATGCGGATAGTGATTGAACTGAAGCGGGATGCCTATCCCCGTGTAGTTCTCAATAATCTTTATAAGCAAACCCCCCTGCAAAGCAATTTTGGTGCCAATATGTTGGCATTAGTCGGGAATGAACCGCAACTGTTGACGATCAAGCAGTTCCTCGAAGTCTTCCTGGAGTTCCGCATTGAAACGATTACCCGACGCACCCAATACGAACTCCGCAAAGCTGAGGAACGGGATCATCTACTGCAAGGGTTACTCATTGCCCTAGAGAACTTAGACGCGGTAATTGCTGTCATTCGCGCCGCCGCCGATACCGCTACCGCCAAAAGTCAATTAATCGAGCAATTTGGACTGTCCGAAGCCCAAGCAGACGCCATTTTGCAAATGCAACTGCGACGCTTGACGGCATTAGAAGCCCAGAAAATTCAAGCGGAACACGAAGAGTTACAAGTTCGCATTGCCGATCTGCAAGACATTCTGGCAAATCGATCGCGGATTCTGGAAATTATCGAAACCGAAGCGCTGCAGATTAAAACCACCCACGACACACCGCGCCGCACGGTGATTCAAGAGGTGGAAGGGGAACTGGATGATATTGACTTAATCGCCAATGAAAAAGCGGTGATTTTAGTCACCGAACAAGGGTATATCAAACGGATGCCGATTCACTCCTTTGCTGCCCAAGCCCGGGCAACACGAGGCAAAGCCGCTGCCCGGATGAAGGAGGATGACGGGGTTGAGCATTTCCTCACCTGCTGTGATCATGACAGCCTCCTCTTTTTTAGCGATCGCGGTGTCGTTTATTCCCTACGCGCCTACCAAATCCCTGCCGCATCTCGCACCGCCAGAGGGGTTCCCATCGTGCAGATGCTTCCCATTCCCCACAATGAAAAAATTACCTCGGTTGTCCCCGTTTCTGAGTTCACCGATGATGTGTATTTGGTGATGTTAACTCGTAAAGGGTATATCAAAAAAACGGTATTGGATGCCTTTAGTAATATCCGGGCAAATGGGTTAATTGCCATTTCTCTGGGTGCAGGCGATCAACTGCGCTGGGTGCGTCTATGCCGAGCCGAAGATAGTATTGTTGTGGGTTCTAGTCAGGGCATGGCAATTCATTTTAAAGCCGATCACGATCAACTGCGTCCCCTAGGTCGGGCGACACGAGGAGTGAAGGCGATGAAACTGCGCTCTAAGGATGAGTTGATCAGTATGGATATTCTCCCGGCTCAAGTTGTCGAGAGGCTGATTGCTACAGCTAACAGTGAAGAGGTGGAAACAGAAGACGATACCAGCGATGAAGTGAATGGGGAAGAAGTTCACGAAACCGCCGGTCAAGGACCTTGGGTTTTGGTGGTAACGACAGGGGGTTTAGGTAAGCGAGTGCCAGTGTCTCAATTCCGGCTGCAAAATCGGGCAGGAATGGGATTAGTGGCAATTAAGTTCCGCCATAAGAAAGATAAACTCGCTGCATTGCGGGTGGTGAATGAAGGGGATGAGTTGATGATGGTGACAATGCGAGGGATTATTATTCGCCAAGCCTTGGATGCCATTTCCCCCCAATCCCGAATGGCGACAGGGATACGAGTACAGCGCTTAGATGAAGAGGATGCGATCGCAGCGGTGGCATTGGTTCCTTTATCGGGTTCTGAGGAAGAAGCTGAAGCCCTGGATGAGGCGTTGTAACGTTAATTAGGGAACAGATATCAACTTAAGCTACAGCCCTCACCCCCAGCCCCTCTCCCAAGCTTGGGAGAGGGGAGCAAGAGGGGAGCAAGAGAGGAGTCGTGTTCCAGACTTTGCCAACTACATCTTTTATGATGAATGCCACTGAATTAAGCAACAGTCAAGGGTGAAACCGTTGTAAATTGGTAGTTTAGCACACTAAATTGCCCTTAAGTCAGTGCCATTTCTTTTATGATGGTTCCCCTTCTCCTATGCAACAAAAGCGAAGCATCCTCTGTCCTCCCCCCTCTTCGTAGGGGGGAACGAGGGGGGTGGGAGAAGGGGTTAGGGGATGAGGGTGAAACGGTTCCCGGAGTGGGGGTACACAACCCAAAGATTCGTCTGTATCAACCTGATAAAATCGGCTGTTCTAAACGTCGTAAAGCGTTTCGGTGTCTTGCCCAAACACAGCGCAGGTATTCCACAACAGATTCAGCATAGTTAAACTTTTTACATTCTTGCCGAATCCATAATCCCAGTTGCCACAGTTCGTCCAAGGTTTTGGTCTTTTGAATTAACGACGTAATCGCTTCCAGCCATAACTTGAGTTTGCGGTAACTGATGAATTGTCCACCTCGATCGCGCCGATGCACAAACAGTACATAAGCCCAATGTTCGGCACGAATAATCATGGATTTGGGAATGCCTAAGAATTGGGCAATCATATCCAATGTAATCGGGAAAGTACGAGGTTTAATGCGGCGAAATAGAATAGTCATTTCCGTTCAATAGTAAATGGTGTAGGATTAGATGAAAAATTAAGCAGGTTTATCAATAAGAAAACGGACTGGATTAACTCAAATCGGCGGAAACATCAAAGGTGATCTCAAATTGGGCGGCTGGAATAGAGCGGTTGAGAACTCTGATATAATCTTCAGCATCTTGACGGTTGTAGAATCGAGCGATGGTGTAGCGTTGCTCATTCGGAAGCAGGCGGACGATCGCCCAGGGACGGTTCAAGACTGGAATGGTAGACTGGACTGGGTTTGGTATGTTTTTGCCTCGGATAATATTCAGCGTGGATTGGATCAGGTTCCACAGAGTTTGATAGGTTGGCGTGGTGTCGTGGGGGAGTAAGTTCCAATCTCTCACGGGTTCAGGCAGCCAGGTTAAGGTGTAGGAATTACCATTTTTTTGGATTGTCCAAGATAAACGGCGGGGTTGTTTCAAGCATTGGTAATTGTGCTGTCTCAGCAAGGCGCAAAGTTTTTCACCTTCGATTTGCAGGCGTAGCCAATCATTGTGTTTCATTGGTTTACATGGGGTAGATGACATTTAGCGCATCCTTCGCCGTCGGCGCTGTCTTCCTGACAGACAAAGGGATTGCGGGGTTGTGTGTGGATAGGCGATCGCAGACAAAACACAGACACAGGCGATCGCCCTTGGAAATAGCCATGAGAATCTGGATCTAAACGATTTGCGTTTAGACATCACCTCCTTGAATTCAGGGGAAAATTGGGGATTTAATATGTCACAGCAATGACCGCCAAGCGATGCAGCGCCCTATCGCTCAGTAATTTACTGTGTATATTCTTTTCAAAATCACTTTATCATGTCTTTATGATTTATAGGTGTGTACATTAAGAGATTAATTGTCACTTACATATATAGGTATAAAATCTGGGAATGAGAAACCGAGAAACAAGACACGGGGAATACAAAGTCAGAGTTAACGCAACGCTGACGCCTAGCAGTATTGAGAAACTGGACAACTTAGCTAAACAGTCAAACACCAGTCGTAGCGAACTTGTCGAACAACTTGCCAGACATATCAAAAACGCCCCACTCACGGGTAAGGTAGAACAATTGGGGGAGTCATTCGCCGACTGATTCAATCAGCCCAGAATCGGAAGGCGGAATTAGAAACAGAAATTGCGGAATTAAGGGCGGGTTTCCTTTGTCAGTTAGCGGTGAGATAGGGCGGGTTTTGTTGCTCAGTTATTTCAGCATTTTAAACAGGGCGGGTTTCCTTTGTCAGTTAGCGGTGAGATAGGGCGGGTTTTGTTGCTCAGTTATTTCTGAATGGCTGATTTTATTTCCTAAACCCGCCCCTACAATTGTGCCTAAACCCGCCCTTATAATTGACCATTCACGGCGTTCGATGGTATACGTATTATGTATCAAATTGCTAATGAATCGTGTTAATTAAGGATAATTGCCCTTATTTCTTTATTTTGCCTCATCCGTTGCCAAAACAAAAAAAAATAAGTCTCAGTAGGGTGGGTTAGGCGGTCATACCATCTCAAAAGCAACCCTCTAATTTGATATCCGCCGTAACCCACCAATCACAAAGCTTGAGGAAATATCAACAGATAACGATTATACTATTTTGCTAATGGATGTGGTTAATAAGTTACACAAATCAAGCTTATATTATGCCATTGGTGCGTTACGCTTGGCTAACACACGATGGCGGCTTGACACAGCTAAAATTGTGGAATAGATTTCACCATTGAATCGGGCGCAAAGCTTTGCGCCCATACATTTTTTGGATGTAACGGTAAACCATCAATTAAGGTTTGCCACGCCACTACATAAACTCATCCGTTGCTAATAAGTTGGGTTTCGGCGCGTCAACCCAACCTACTAATACCGAACCAGAGATGTGAATCTTAAACCCGCTCTGGAGCAATAACTACCTGAATATACTTCTCACAACACTGTTGAGATAATTCCTGGAGTTGCTCATCTCGGTTCTTTCCAGGTTCTAAGTTATCCAACAAGCCTTGAAAGCCGAGAAAAGCCAGCTCATACATAAGTTGCTGACTCAACTTGCCATAGAAGAAACCGCCATGGGTGTTAATTTTCCCTTTAACAAAGTATGCAATACTCAACCGCACGTAATCAAACACCACTAATGCCGATTTTTTCAAAGACTGGCTAACTACACCTGTTGGTTTATTAGGTTCTGAGTCAGTAAAATCACAATAATCCGTGCAATCAAAATAGGTGAACCGATCCGCAACTCGCACGTCTTGTAAATCGATAGTTGAGACATCAGAACCCTTTACAATCTCCTTGTCAACCTGACCCACGGGAACCAGTTCATCGAGTTGTTGATGTTCCCGATTAGACGCCCGAATTTCTAGACAACAATACGGCGATTCAATTTGACCATTTTTATTGTTCACAATTCCGTAATCCTTCTCAGTCAGACGTTGATTGCGATAGTCATATTGATCAGCAAACCGTTGCACTGTTAAATTCCCCAATCGATAACCGCGAAAACGAGTTCTGGCGGGAAAACTGATGTAATTCACTGCCGTTGATGCCAGTCGCAGGGCTAAATCGCCTTCATTACTAAACAAATATGCCTCTTCGCAACGTCGTAACGCCGATCGCAAGAAGTTTGACCGCACAGGCATAATCGAATCGGTAGAGATATCAGGGGCTACCAGAATTAATCGACCCAGACTAAAAACGCGACCAATATAGTTAGAGGGTTGTTTGTTAATAGATTCTGTATCGAAGACATCGGAAAGAATTCGCACCACATTGGTTACTACAAAACAGCCCATACTGTGACCCAAAAAATTTAACTTAATTCGGATATCTTCGCTTTGTCGGCATTCGATCACAGCTTGGTCAATTTGCCGGATTAATTCCACTAAATCCACAACACCATAGTTCATCGCCCGGTTTCGATCGCGCAGATAGGTGGATAACCTGAGTGCTAGTAACGCCAGGATTATTCCCACTGACAGGATAAATAGGATTAACAGAATTACGAATAACCCATTAACTACCCCATTGAGTGGCAAAGGTAGGAAAATTCCCAGCCCACCGATGAGCAACCCACCTAAGAGGATGTAAATCGGTAACCGAGGCAGTAAATCCTGTAAATCGGTTTTCTTCAAAACAGCTTTAGTGCTAAAGAATGAAATGATGGCAACTAACGCCAATGTAATAAATTGAGTCATCGAGTGACCCAATAAAGAGGGTCGAGCAACGATTAAAAAAGCCGTAATGACTCCCAGAATAAGCCCAAAGCTTAAGACAAGGGCTAGAAGTGTTGGCAGTGACTGGAAGGCATAGTTTAACTTGTCACCAATAGTCGTCGGTTTATTACTAGGGGGTTGGGGGTCATCTTTCATTGGGTTTTCTGCGGGCCAACGATATCCAATAAAAACAGTCTCTTTCGGCTTTTCCGGTTCGCAATTCTCTGTGGCATACTTATAAATTTTCCGGTATCGTTTTTGTGCCTCAGAGCGTCGAGTCCCATAGCCATGAACCGAGATCACGATTTGCGGATTCTCACTATTGACGAGATAGTCAGCAATTTCTCGGAGTCGCTGTTGGGTTAAGGGATTTTCCTTCTGATTAACTTTTTGAACCAGATCTTCAGCATTAATTGGTGCAGTACTATTGACGTAGTACCCCCAAACGGCTTTCTCTTTGCTAAATTCTTCGATGGGGACAATTTCAAATTCGGGAATTTTCGACGGGATTGATGTCATCGGTTACCAATTTTACAGACAAATAATGTTTAAGAGCTTCAGTTTACTCGAATTGGTGCTTTTTTCAAGTAATTGTTATTAAAATCAATAATTTTTATAGAATTTTAATCTCTCTAGCTCCCTTCTTGCTCCCCTCTCCCAAGCTTGGGAGAGGGGCTGGGGGTGAGGGCTGTCCTCCCTTCAGTTGGTTTCCTCTGGTGAGGGAGAAGAAGAATCCGGAGACCAAACTCCAATATCAACCGTCATCGATATAATCCCAGCAATGGCGGCGGCTATTCCCAGAATTCCCCCCACTATTTTCCCCACCTTCACCCATTCCGCCTTCGTTTGCGGAAATTCAGCAACCCTTATCCCCCGCCTGATTCCCAATAACGCTAACCATTCCTCCATTGTTTGCGGGCGATCGCCATATTCCAATTTCATACCCTGGACAATCGCCTGATTCACCCGCTCAGAAATATCAAACTTTAGCGTCTTTGGTTCAACTAACTCAGCAATATCATCCAAACGATCTAACGCCGTTGCGGGAAATTTCCCCGTCAGCAAAACATACAAGGTTGCTGCTAAAGAATAAACATCTGTATACGCCCCCTGTTTTCGGTTCGTTGAACTTAACTCCACCGGGGCGAATTGCTTATCTTTCCAACGAGAGGTTAACGGATTATTAAACTCTCCGGCTAAATCAAAATCAATCAGCACCGCCTGCTGCTTTCCGGCGCGTACCATAATATTCTCTGGCTTCACATCCCGATGCAGCAATCCCTGTTGATGCACCTCAATTAACGCTTCACCCACCTGCTGGATATACACCAAGGCTTCCTTTTGGGGTATGGGTAGCGTCAAGTCAGAGAGTTTAATCCCGGCGATATACTCCATCAAAATACAAAACAGTGACTCCTCTTTAAACGTGCGGTAAACTCGGACAATATGAGGATGTTTACAGCGTTCCAGCTTCAGCGCCTCATCACAAAACTTTGACTCAATACTGGTTCGTTCTGCATCCGGAAGTTGACTGAGAATATCCTGATTGAGGGTTTTGACGACAAAATCCTTTCCGGTATCATCCTGAACCCGATAGGTAATCGCACAACGCCCTCGTCCTAATTCCTGTTGTATCGTGTACTTGCCATTTTGTAACGTCTGTCCCGTTATCCAAGCCATTACCTGTAAATCCAAGACGTTACCTTATTCTGACACAAGGACAATTTGCCTTATGCCTTATGTCTTATGTCTTATGTGAAGGTTTGAAGACTATTTACAGAACTTAATATCGTTTGGGCTTTTTCCACCAACCGACTTAGGCGGGCATGATGTAATAAGAAACAAGAACAAGGAACCTGGGCGTGTTGATAATGTTTAACTCAATTAACAAAATTGATGTCTCGCTAATTATCAGCGGATTTATCAGAGAATTGTTAATCAATAAAAATCCTATTTATTAATTATGAAGCCTAAATAAAATAACAAATAATGATGATCTGTTTTCTGTTTTTGAAAACGAGTCAACAATTAAGATTTATTTTGTTTTAACTCAAATATCTGTAGTCAAGATATCCTAGACGTTATCTAAAGAAAAATTAGTCGGCTCATTGGCTAATTCAGGGTAAAGGCAAAAAACGAATGGATATCGTAGAATACAATCGCATCAAGCTGACCATCCGCCATCGACCTCTATTGCTGTGGCTTTTGAGTAGTATTCTCGCTGCCGTTGGGCTAGGGGTAATTGCCTTTCAAGGCGGGTCAGCCCTAACCTGTCAGCGAACTGGACAAACGGGCAGTTGTGAATTGGTCAACTCCAGGTTGGTCGGAGCAGAGGTTAGAACTATTCCTTTAGAGAGTTTACGAGATGTCAGCATTGAGATCAATCCCAGGAATGAGAGTAATGATACTTATCGGGTTGTCCTCTTGACTAGAAGCAGTGAGATTCCCTTGACGTCGGATTATAGTGCCGATAGTAATCAGCAAGAATCTATTGCTTCCCAAATTAATACCTTTATTATGAATCGAGACCAGGTATCCCTGAACGTGCAGCAAGACGATCGCTGGTTTAGTTATCTGTTTGGCAGTTTATTGATTGGGGTGGGGTTGTTCGTGGCGGTGCGTAAAGGGAAAGTCGTTACCTTGAGCTTTGATAAAGTGCGCGATCGCATGATGCTCAAGCAACGGGGTTTGCTCAGGGGTACAACCATTGAACTCCCTCTTGCCGAGATTGTTGATGTGACGATAGAAACGATTAGAGATGCCAAAGATCGCCAGATAGAGCGAGTGGCTCTGGTTTTGAATTCGGGTAAGCATTTAGCCATCACTCCCGATGCTGATCCATTCTGGGACTACAAAAAAGTGGCTCACTGTATTCGCCTCTTTCTGAATCTCAACTCAGAGCAGTCGTCGGGAAAGACGCCACAGATCTGAGCAGGAGAAGCTGGGGGAGATGGGGAAGATAGGGGAGATGGGGGAGATGGGGGAGATGGGGGATTCAGCCGGGGCGGGTTTAGTGAAATTAGGGTTTTCTCCTAAACGTTATCGGTAAAACCCGCCCCTACACACTATGCCCTCTTTCCGAAGCGAAGGATCGAAACTCAAAACTTTCTAACAACGCGCTAACCTATTCCTGGTAGGCTGATAGCTGAGATTAACAGCGTAGATGGCTAATATGGGACTGAATCGGCGGACTTTCCTGCAAAAAGCTGGCTGGGGTCTAGCGGCACTGGGAGTCAGTGAAACGGTACTATCACTCCTTGGTGATAAAAGTTTAGCCGTGCCTTTGTTGGAGCGTTATTTTCAGGTGCTGGCACAACCCGGTGGACGTAAGTTGGCACTTCTGGTGGGGATCAATGAGTATCCGCGCACGACAGCTTTGGCGGGGTGCGTAACGGATGTGGAGTTGCAACGAGAACTGTTAATTCATCGGTTTGGGTTCCAGGCGAACGATATTGTGACGCTGACGAATAGCCAAGCCACTCGCGAGACGATTGAAACCACGTTTATTGAACATTTGACCAAGCAAGCCGAGGCGGGTGATGTGGTTGTCTTCCACTTTAGTGGTTACGGTAGCCAAGTGCAGATGCCTCAGCAAGATGAAACCGTAGCCTCGGCGGTGCGCTGGCAAAACAGTTTTGTACCCGTTGATGGGATCTTACCCACCAAAGGCGAACCCGCTGCTAATGATTTTTTAGTTGAAACCTTGGCATTGCTGTTGCGATCGCTCGCCACGGATCAAGTGACGACAATCCTGGATACCAGTCATACGCAAGCGGTGAATATCCTCAAAGGCAGTCTCAAAGTCCGCTCTTCTGCCCGCAAACCCGCCCTAGCGCCTAATCCCGACGAACTGGCGTTTCAAGAACAACTGGTGCAGCGGATCAAAGCCTCATCCAAACCCTGGAAATCCTGGGATAAGTCCATGCAAATGCCAGGATTGGTGTTAACGGCGGCGGGTTCGTCTCAACCCGCAACTGAGACGCAGTGGAATGGCTTTAGTGCGGGTTTATTTACTTATGCTCTGACTCAGCATCTTTGGCAAGCCACGGCTGCAACCAGTGTTCAGATTAGCCTCAGTCGCACCACTGGGATGATTAATCAATTCGCGGGTAATGATCAACAGCCTCAGTTAACGGGTCAAAAGAGCCAAAATTCCTTGCTTGCCTATTACTTATCCCCCAATCCTCCCTTGGGGGCAGATGGAGTTGTCAGGGGGATTGAAGAGAATGGCAAAGTAGCACAGCTATGGTTAGCGGGATTACCTGCACCTGTGCTGGAGTACTATAGTCCCAATTCGGTTCTAGAGTTGCTCGATGGGGAATCGCTGAGTTTACCGCCGTCGCCGCCCGAAAATTCCTCAGCTACGGATAACCCCGCCCAACCTGTCCCTAAATCCGTTCAACTCCAACTGCGATCCAAAGACGGGTTAACGGCAAAGGCACGTATCCTGAGTGGCAATGGTGGGGAAAAAGTGCAACCGCAAGTGGGTCAACTGTTACGCGAACGGATTAGAGTTTTACCCCGAAATATGGGTTTAACGATTGCCCTGGATACTCACTTAGAACGCATTGAACGGGTGGATGCAACCAGTGCCTTTGCTAGTATTCCTTCGGTGTCATCCGTTGTAGTTGCTGGGGAACAAGCGACAGATTATGTGTTTGGCAGAGGAAAAAAACAGGCAACAGAAACGTCAGAACCGAAGTTTAAAGGAGGCTATGGACTCTTTTCCCTTGCCCGGAACCCAATTCCTAATAGTCTAGGCGAGGAGGCGGAGGCAGTTAAATCAGCAGTGAATCGCTTAAATCCCAAATTTAAAACCTTATTGGCAATGAAATGGCTGCGGTTGACCGCGAATGAAGGGTCATCGCGCCTGGGGATTCGGGCGTCGCTGGAAATGATTGCCCCGGAAACCAAGACAATCATCCAACGGGAAACCTGGCGCACGTCTGTTGGGTTCGCTACCAATAAACCGAAGAAAAATGCGAGTAATACATCGCCCTCGGTGGGATCAGCAACAATGCCCAAGTTACCCATTGGTAGTCGGGTGCAGTATCGCGTAGAAAATTATAGCGATCGCCCTTTGTATTTCATGGTGTTGGGTTTGGAAAGTAGCGGCGGTGCGATCGCGTTTTATCAACAACTCCCTTCCCCCGAAGGATTGGAGTCAGAGCAAAATCCACCGCTGATTAGTGGTGCGATCAAACCTGGGGAAACTCTGATTCTGCCCCAACCTTCGGCATCTTTTAATTGGATGATTCCCGGTCCTGTGGGTGTGGCGGAAATTCAACTGATTTGCAGCCCTTCTCCGTTCAAAGGTGCGATCGCGGCATTAGAAGCAGCCATGCGTCCCAAGGGAGAGGGAGAACGAGTTGGTGATTTGTTTAATCCCCTAGAAGTCACACGGGCGATTCTACAAGACTTGCATCAAGCCAGTAAAATTACTCCGGATAGTCTAGGTATCGGTTCTGATGTGTATGCATTAGATGTGAATGCTTGGGCAACCTTGAATTTTAATTATCAAGTGGTTTCTTGATTTGTCATTTGTCATTTGTCATTTAACCTGCCTTGGAGCCTCCTGCCTCATGCGTTCTGTCCTCTGCCTTGTCTCCCCGCACTTGGGCTAAAACGAGACAATGACCCAGTTGGCAGCGCACAATGGAAATGTGCTGCCGTCACCTGAAGTGGGGAAACTGATGGAATTACTACATGCACCTGGAGAAATTATTGCCCAACGCTATCGAATTATAGATACCTTGGGACAAGGGGGGATCGGGATCACGTACCACGCTGAAGATACCCAAACCAAGCAGGCTGTGGCACTCAAAGCCCTATCCCTGCATCGCCTGAGTGATTGGAAAATGCTGGAACTCTTTGAACGGGAAGCAAGGGTTCTAGCTGGACTTAAACATCCCCGCATTCCTAAATATTTGGACTATTTTCATGTCGATACTCCCCAAGATCGTTCATTTTATATTGTTCAGGAATTAGCCGAGGGGCAATCCCTAGCCGCTTGGGTAGAACAGGGCTGGCGCACCAATGAAACTGAATTGCGGCGTATCGCGACTCAGCTATTGGAAATTCTCAGTTATTTGCAGTCATTGCCATCGCCTGTGATTCATCGAGATATTAAGCCCCAGAATATTATTCGGCGTCAGGATGGACAGATATTTCTGGTGGATTTTGGGGCGGTACAGGATACCTATCACAGTACCTTGATGCGCGGCAGTACGATGGTGGGAACTTATGGGTATATGGCACCCGAACAGTTTCGAGGACAAGCGGTTCCCGCCACGGATTTATATGGGTTAGGCGCAACGTTACTCTTTTTGCTTACCCATCGTTCTCCGGCTGAGTTACCTACGGATCGGCTGAAGATTGATTTCCGTTCTCAGGTTCAGATTAGTGAAGCGTTGACGGATTGGCTGGAGAAACTGTTGGAACCGGATGTCGCTGATCGGTTTTCCTCTGCCAAGGAAGCCTTAGCCGCGATGCGTCGTAAACCCAAGCCTAGTCACCAATCCCGTTCCTCGACGCCCTGGCGTGCGATCGCGGGTGTGGCTGTGGCGACGCTGGTGGTTGTGGGTGTTCTCAATCATTACAAGTATCCGATTTTAAGTGCGATCGGATTGACGCCCAGAGCCATGTATGAGGGGATTATGGGTGGAGATATTGAGACAGTAACATACTATTTAGATCAAGGCGTTCATGTGAATGCTAGAGAACATCAGGATCATACACCTCTGCATTGGGCAGTGAGTAATAATAAACCGGAAATTGCCCAACTGCTCATTGATCGGGGGGCGGATATTCATATCCGTTATGATGCCGATGGTCATACGGTGTTACACATTGCTGTGCAGCATGACACAAAAGCAATGGCAGAACTCTTAATTGAACAGGGTGCCGATGTTCACGCGACAGATAACTTTGGCAATAACGCTCTCCATTTGGCTCTGAAAAAGCCAAATACCTCTCATTACTACGGCATGACTCTGACGGAACGAAACCCTTCACTGGAGGTTGTAGAATTTCTGATTACTCAAGGTGTTGATATTCACGCCAGAAATAAAGTCGGTCACACCCCTTTGGAGTTAGCGCGATCGCACCAAGAGGTTGCTGACTTATTTCAAGATTACAACAGCACTAATTAAACTCTTACATAAGACGTAGCTTGCTTCTCGCTTGCGCGAGTATGACAAATGACAAATGACGAATGACGAATGACGAATGACGAATGACGAATGACGAATAAGTGATGGAACAATTACATCAGCCGGGAGATATTATTACCGAACGTTACCGCATCCTCGATACCTTGGGTCAGGGAGGTGTTGGCATAACTTACGCGGCTAAAGACTTAAAAAATAGTCAAAAAGTAGCCCTAAAAGTTCTATCGCTGCGTCGCATGGAAGACTGGAAAAAGATAGAACTATTTGAGCGAGAAGCCCGCATCTTAGCTCAACTAAAGCATCCTGCCATTCCCCGTTATTTCGACTACTTCCAAGTTGATACGACTGACGATCGCAGTTTCTATATTGCCCAGCAACTTGCACCTGAAAAATCTTTAGCTGTACTGATTGAGCGAGGTTGGTATCCCGATGAAGTACAGGTTAAGCGGTTAGCCATTCGTGTCTTAAAAATTATTATTTATCTGCATAAATTAACACCGCCTGTAATTAATCGAGATATTAAACCCCAAAACATTATTCTCAACCGCGAAGGACGAGTCTTTCTAGTAGATTTTGGGGCGGTGCAGGATACCTATCACTATACCGTTACTGGGGGCAGTACGATTGTGGGAACTTACGGTTATATGGCACCCGAACAGTATCGTGGACAAGCTGTACTTTCAACGGATTTATATGGATTAGGAAGCACACTCCTGTTTCTGTTAACCCGTCAATCCCCCGCCGATTTACCCCAGCGCCAACTCAAGCTTGATTTTCGTCCTCATGTTCGCATTTCCCCAGAATTTGCCGACTGGTTGGAGAAGATGCTTGAACCTGTCACCGACGATCGATTTTCCTCGGCGAGTGAAGCGTTAGCGGTATTGCAAGGAAAACAAGCGTTAATTAAATCATCACCGAAATCCAAGCTCCAAAAACCCCAGGATAGTCCTATCCAGTTAACCAAAAAAGATAACCTGTTGGTAGTAGAGATTCCTCCGGTTGGATTGCGAAGTAAACTGAGTCAGGTTTTGGCTCTGATCAATCTAGTTTGGAATGGATTGTTAGCGTTAACGATTTGGATGGTTATAGAACTGTCTTTATTTCTGAAAGCGTCTAATCTAATTCCTTTAGGGATTTGTGTGCTAATAGGCTTATGGTTGTTAACTCGATTTCTTTACGGCACATTATCTCGGACACGAGTAGAAATTAAGGGACAGGAATTCCATTTACAGCAGTGGTTACTGGGTTCGTGCTATCAAACATTTAAGGGGAATACGGGGGACATTAATCAGGTCAATTTGAAAACCATTCAATCGCCTATTAGTAAAAATAAACTTAGATTATGTGTATTTAGATTAAAGCATAAAGATATAATATTTTGTTCATTATTGACACCGCTAGAGAAAAAGTGGATAATGAAAGAAATGAGTAATTTTGTGGAGAAGATTGATGGGTCTAAGTAGTGGCGTAACCCACTTAATTTGATAGATTAGATTCGGCTTGTATTAGAGAATTTTAGCCCTAGATTATGTTGATTTGAGTCCCGGAAACTGTAGGTACGCAAAGACTTGCGCCCGATTCAATGGTCAAGTCTATTCCACAATTTTAGATGTACCACGCCAGTAGTAGGGGCTTTCGCCACAGATTCTACCTTAGACGGCAACTGGGTATCAATGATTAGAAAAAAGTTGACAGGCTCCCCAATCAACTCTGAACAATTAATCGTTAATCTCTATCGAATGATAGATTGATTCGGAATGAGCTTGGCGTTGGCTGGGAGCATCCCTAAACCTGGTGGCTCAATTGTTCGGGGGACAAAGGAATGGTAGAGAAAGCTTGAGTGCGATCGCGCAAGGCTTGTGGTTCCTACTCCTCACTGCACCTGCGATCGCGGCATCCTGTAGCCCCTAATGATTATTTTGGGAACCTGAACGCGAGAAATCAGCTATTGTCTGTGCCGAAAAATTGTTAGGATTTGTAACATGGCTAATTCTCGTATCCAAAAATTACTCGGCTATCTGCGCCCTCATACCACTCAGGTATCATTAGGCATCCTGGCTCTGCTGATTGTCAACGCGGTGGGAGTCTACATTCCTCTGCTGATTCGGGATAGCATTGAGGAACTCCGCATCGCCTTCGCCTTTGATCAGGTGTTGCGGTTAGTCGGACTGATCTTTATCCTGGCATCCTTGATGTGGGCGATTCGCATGGGATCGCGTATCCTCATCTTTGGAGTGGGGCGTCGGGTAGAATTTGACCTCAAGCAAAAGATTTTTCAGCATCTGCTTACCCTAGAACCGTCTTATTTCTCTACGAATACAGCCGGTGATTTGATTAACCGCGCCACGAGTGATGTGGACAATATCCGCCGTCTTGTCGGGTTTGCGGTGTTGAGTTTAGCCAATATTGTCTTTGCCTACGGTTTGACGCTACCCGTGATGATGTCGATTGAGTGGCGGCTGACGTTCTTGGCGCTGGCGGTTTATCCAGTTATGTTGATCACAGTGCGCCTGTTTAGTGATAAGCTGCGTACCCAACAACAGGCGGTTCAGGAAGAACTCTCTAATCTTAGCGAATTGGTTCAGGAAGATATGAGTGGTATCTCCCTGATTAAAATTTACGCCCAGGAAGAAAATGAACGCCGTGCCTTCCGAGGTTTGAATCAACGACTATTATCGGCAAATCTGGGATTAGCCAGCACTCGTAATGTCCTGTTTCCGGTGATTGAAGCCCTATCCTATATCAGCTTACTCCTGTTGATGTGGTTTGGATCGGGTGCGATCGCGCGGGGGGCGATTACTATAGGAGATTTTGTCGCCCTGATTCTCTACGCAGAACGGTTAGTCTTCCCCACCGCTTTACTCGGATTCACGATTACTACCTATCAACGGGGTGAGGTGAGTATTGACCGAGTAGAGTCAATTTTAACCATTGAACCCAAAATTAAAAATGCCCCCGATGCGATCGCGCCTCCGCAACCGATTCAGGGGGAGTTGAAAGCCGATCGCCTCAGCTACACGTTCCCCGATGCCAAAACTCCCGCCCTGCAAGCCGTTGACTTTCATATTCATCCCGGTGAAACAGTGGCAATTGTCGGGGCGATTGGTTCAGGAAAATCAACCCTGGCAAATGTTTTGCCTCGCCTGTTAGATATTGCCCCGAATCAGTTATTTCTGGATAGCTCTGATGTCACTCAGATACGCTTACCCGATTTAAGATCCGCGATCGCCTACGTTCCCCAAGATAGCTTTTTATTTAGTACCAGTTTAAAAAATAACATTGGCTACGGCGCACCGGGAAGCGAACAGCCGGAGATAGAACAGGCGGCTAAACAAGCCCAAATTCACGCCGAAGTTCTCAATTTTCCCCAACAGTATGAAACAATGGTGGGAGAACGGGGAATTACTCTCTCTGGTGGTCAGCGTCAGCGAATCGCCCTGGCTAGGGCTTTAGTGATGGATGCGCCGATTCTGATTTTAGATGACGCCCTCTCTAGTGTGGATAATCAGACGGCAACCCAAATTTTGGCAAATCTTTCCACAGGCGTTGACCGCAAAACGGTGATTTTCATCTCCCACCAACTCTCTGCCGCCGCTACCGCTGATCGGATTTTTGTCATGGATGCGGGGAAGATTGTGCAAATGGGGACTCACACTGAACTGATCCAACGTCCAGGGCTTTATCAAGACTTGTGGAGTCAGCACCAGATTGAGGAAGTTTTGCATTAGTTACAAGGAACAGGGAAATTGTAAAGTTTTGGTAAGGAATTATTAGAATTGTCACCGATTTAATTAAAGGTAAAAATCGATACAATTCCCCATCAGTACAGTAGGTTAGTATTCAAAGGGACATTGTGAAAAGCAATAGTCAAATGTTTAGCATTTGCCTCAATCGTGCATTTGACCTATCGTTGCTTTATGCAGCTTCATTGAATACCAGGGATTCGCGCTCAGGGTGTTTGGCTTTTGTCACTTCCCCAGGTTTTAATTAAACAGGGAAGAATTGAGAAATCTTAAACGGAATAATTAATCCAGATTGCAATAAAATGATTAATTGATCACGTCAACCACAAAAAGCAACGGTTAAAGGATTATTGGACAGTAGAGAGGCACTTAACGGGAGAACATTTCGGGAACATCAGTAATGAGCGAATTCAACCAGTCAGTGATCAGATCTGGTGCTGCGATCCGTGTTGGCATTTTACATTCTTTAAGCGGCACGATGGCGATTAGCGAAGCCTCGTTAAAGGATGCAGAATTGATGGCGATCGCGGAAATTAATCAAGCGGGTGGTGTCTTAGGACATCAGATAGAACCCGTGATCGAAGATGGCGCATCCGAATCGGCGACGTTTGCGATTAAAGCCAGAAAGTTGATCGAACAAGATCAAGTTGCCACAATCTTCGGCGGGTGGACGTCTGCAAGTCGCAAGGCGGTTTTACCCATCTTAGAAGAACTCAACGCCCTGATGTGGTATCCGGTTGAATATGAAGGACTCGAATGTTCTCGCCACATTTTTTATACGGGTATTTGTCCGAATCAACAAGTTGGTCCAGCGGTTAACTGGTTGCTGGAACATAAGGGGAAGCGCTTTTATCTGATTGGATCTGACTATGTTTTTCCCCGAACCGCTAACAAGTTAATTAAGGCGCAGCTTAAACAGCAAGGGGGGAGTTTAGCGGGGGAAGAGTATGTTCCTTTAGGGATGACAGAGTTTGGTGATTTAATCGCTAGAATTAAAGAAGCTAAACCGGATGTGGTCTTTAATACCCTGAATGGGGACAGTAATTTAGCGTTTTATCAACAGTACCAAGAAGCCGAAATCACAGCAGCGGAGATTCCCATCTTAGCGGTGAGTGTCGCTGAAGAGGAACTGCGGCGAATGGGGGGGAATATCGCAGCAGGTCATTATGCCAGTTGGAGTTATTTTCAGAGTATTAATACCCCGAAAAACCGCGAATTTGTCCAGAATTTTCAGGCACGTTATGGTCACGATAAAGTCACTAGTGATCCGATTGAGTCGGCGTATACCCAGGTTTATCTCTGGAAACAAGCCGTAGAAAAAGCGGGTGGCTTTGATGTGGAATCAGTGCGAGAAGCGGCGTATGGGCAAACCTTTGCAGCGCCGGGAGGGAAGATTCGGATTGAGACAAATAACCACGTCAGCAAACATTGCCGGATTGGTAAGATTTTGGATGGTGGTCAATTTGAAATTGTCTTTACCAGTGTCGGACGCCTTAAACCTCAGCCTTGGTTGGGAATTGAGAAGTTAAGTAATCAGATCTCACCCGTGGTCATTGATATGCTGGCAGAGGTTTCCCAATCGATTCAATATAACTGCCAACTGGAACAAAAGTCCCGTGAATTGGAAGCGGCGATGGCGCAACTGGTGACGACGAATGAAAAGTTGCAACGCACTCAAGACCAATTATTGCAAGCCGAAGCCCAATTTCGCGAGTTACAAGATCAAGAAAAACTGTTGAAACGTCGCTTGTCGAGTCAAATTCGCAGTTCTTTGGAATTAGAACAGATTTTGAAGACGGCGGTGAGTGAAATCTGTAGTTTATTGCATATCGATCGCTGCCAGTTTTTGTGGTATCATCCTTACGGTACTCCTCCTCGCTTTGAAGCCATGGAAGTGGCGGGAGAGTTAAGTGAAAATAAGGGAGTGCAATGGAATACGGCGGACGAACTTTTGCCGGATTTTCCATTAATGATTCAGCAGCAATCGTTGCTACGGATTGACGATATTGCCAGCGATAGCCAGCTTAAGGGTAAGACTCGCGATCGCTTCCTGGATGATGGACTGCAAGCGTTGCTAATTGTACCCCTACAAACTCGCAGCAATAAAATTGGCGTGGTGGTTTGTGAACATTATCAGGAAAGCCGCTACTGGAGTGAACAGGAAGTTGAATTAATTGTTTCAGTAGTTGATCAACTATCGAGTGCCATTGATCAAGCTGAACTGTATGCCCATAGTCGCACAACCGCCGCCTTAGCCACCGCCCAAGCAGAACAACTGAAGCAAGCGTTGCATGATTTAAAAGCCTATCAAGCGCAGTTGGTGCAGACGGAAAAAATGTCCACATTAGGGACATTAGTGGCGGGGGTAGCCCATGAAATTAATAATCCCACCAGTTTTATTTACGGTAATCTCCACTACGCCAAAGAATATACCGACGATTTATTAAACATGCTGCAGTTGTATCAACAGTATTATCCTGAACCTTCACCCGAAATCCAAGATCACGCCCAAGAGATTGAGTTAGAGTTTCTCATGCAAGACTTGCCCAAAACTTTGGGTTCAATGGAAATTGGGGCGGAACGGATTCGTCATTTGGTGTTGAGTTTGCGGAATTTCTCGCGTTTGGATCAAGCCCAAATGCAACCCATGGATATTCAGGAGGGGATGGAGAGTACCTTACTATTATTGCGAAATCGGCTAAAAGGGAATGGTCACAATCCAGAGATTGAATTAGTGAAAGAGTATGGGGAGTTACCCTTGGTTGAGTGCTATCCGTCGCAGCTTAATCAAGTGTTTATGAATCTCCTGGGTAATGCAATTGATGCGTTAGAGGAAGTTGTCGCCCGGAATGAGACAAATTTTTCGCCGATGATTCGGATTCAGTCAGAAGCGCCCTCGGCTGATTATATTCGGGTGAGAATTAGTGATAATGGATCAGGGATGACTGATGATGTGAAGTTAAAGTTATTTGATCCGTTTTTTACGACTAAGCCGATTGGTAAGGGGACGGGTTTAGGACTCTCGATTAGTTATCAGATTGTTGTAGACAAGCATAAGGGAATTTTGCAATGTAACTCTACTCCTGGACAAGGAACAGAGTTTATTATTGAGATTCCGGTGCGACAAAATCGTAAAGTTGCTGTGAGTCAGGAGATGAATATCCGACTGAAGGCTCAAACCCATTAAGGAGTTGAACCGGATATGATAGAACGGGGCGGTTAAAACCGCAGCTACACAAACTAAACCCGCCTACGCGGGTTTCATCTAGCTGAAGGTTCCCCGAAGTGCGATCGCGTTCCTGTTTAGAAATGCAAGATTAACCACCTGTAGGGGCGATCCGCTTCCACTAATTCAAAACTCCAATCCGTTTAATTGGGTTGGGTCGCCCTCTCCTATTAATTTGGCTGGAAATGCTAAAACAACAGCAGCACGTCCGATCGACTTGCTGAGTGATTTCCTTCTTTTAGTAATTCT
>NZ_JAVKEA010000214.1:0-39165 GCF_040221695.1 Coleofasciculus sp. E2-BRE-01
GGGGAAAACCGTACAGAATTCGGTTCGGTTAAACTAACTTCTAAAAGCCGAAACGCCCTATTTTTCGTTCTCACTCTTCCTTGTCTACTGGTCTACCTGTCTTCCTTGTCTTGCCTAAACCCCCATCTTAAAAAACCTACCCTTGTGAGCCCACTCCCCCTCACTACACCACTTATTCAGCAGACCCTAAGTAGAGTATCCCCGTGGTGTAATCATCCAATCTCCGTGAAGACGGGTACTTTGATTGCCAATGAGTACAGTGGTCAGCATGTCAATGGGAATATCGAGTAATTTGTCAAGTGTGGAAAGGGTGATTTCTTCATCCTCTCGATAAGCCGATCGCACGATCGCGACTGGGGTTTGGGGAGAACGGTATTGAAGTAAGATACGATGGGCGATTGTCAGTTGTTCGATGCGGGTGCGCGATCGCGGATTATATAAAGCAATGACGAAATCGGCTTGGGCGGCAGCATTTAAGCGCTTTTCAATCACCTCCCAAGGCGTCAGCAGGTTACTTAAACTAATCGCACAAAAATCATGCATCAAGGGCGCACCCACGCGAGACGCCGCTGCTTGCAGGGCGGTAATTCCGGGAAAGACTTGTACCCTTGGTGTCTTCCCATCCCAATCTTGGGCTTTTAGTTCCTCCAACACTAATCCCGCCATCCCATAAATCCCACAATCTCCCGATGACACAACCGCCACCGTTAATCCCCACTGGGCTAACTCAATCGCCCGTTGCGCCCGTTGGCGTTCCTGAGTAATTGGCAGAGATTCAATAATTTGTCCGGGATGCAGAATCGGGGAAATTAAATCAATATAGAGAGAATAACCGATTACCGCATCAGCCTGAGAGAGTGCCGTTTTTGCGGCTGGCGTTATTTGGTCTAACTGTCCGGGTCCCATACCCACTAACAACAGTTGTCCAATTCTCCCCGTATACTCTTGTTGTGCTACAGCAATCGCCACCGTCACCGCCCCCGGTTGATCATCCGCCCGCACAATTTGTTTTTTTACCAGTAGGTTCGTAGTCGGCACTAAAGTGCCAGAAGCGCTAAAGCGCTGACTACATAGCAAGGCGGCGGCTTCTGCCACACTAGGACTACCCACTGCCTGATTCACCACCGTTGATGGCGTAGGCACCGTTACCGATCGCAAAATCTCAGCCGGAAAGGTTTGCAGGGGAAAATCATGGGCTTGACAAAATTCCACCAATCCTACTTCATCAGCTTTAATATCAATTGTGGCAATTCCCGCGATCGCACCGACAGCTAGATGATGCCGTTGACAGGTTTGAATTATAGCTGTTTCGATTAATTCTCTAGAGGTTCCCCGTTCACACCCAATCCCCACCCATAATACCCGTGGATGCCATTGCACCTTGGGCAGATCAGAGTCTGGAGAAAAGCGACGCTGAGTAAAACTAATCCAAATTCGGGCATTAATTGATTGGGAATTGGCTGAATTAACATCAACTGTCTCTTCATCAGCATCGAAAACAAAGGGATGTCCTGAGGGGAGATGATTTTGCCACAACGTCGAACCCACCTCTTGCATTACCTCAACCCGTTCACCTTTAGCTACGGCGGCGCTGACACCTGTCCAATCTCCCTCTCCCCGTTGCCAACCAAAGGGAATCCCTAGCATATCGACAGCAGGTAAATTTAACCCTGTAGAACCCCCGGTTAGAATAGGAGTCGCCCCTAGTTGCAAAGCAATCATCCTCGTAAGTTGATCGGCTTTCCCTTGATGTCCACTACATAAACTAATCACAAATTGTCCGCTTTCATCGACAACGACAACCGCTGGATCAGAGGATTTATCCTGTAAAAGTGGGGCAATCAGGCGCACCACCGCCCCCGTTGCTAATCCAAAAATAAAAGCGCGATGATTTTGCCAGAGGGAGGCGATATGGGATTTAAGAGAACCCGGATAGAACGATACTGTGGGAACATTATTCTGTTCAGAGGTATGAAGAGACTCAGGAAGCCACAACGTCGCCCCGGCGGTATGGCACAGAGGCTGTAGGGTTTGGGCGGCGGTAGGAGTGGTTGCGATCGCAACTAGGGGATGAAAGTCTTGAAATAGCAACACAGGTCTTTAGAATATCGATTTAATAATAGCAGTTAGTTGTCACAGAAAGGACGCACATTTATTATCCGTATCAACTTAAGGGTAAAACCCTAACTAATAAGTCTTGTGGTGGGGAGAGGGAACAGGGAACAGGGAACAGGGAACAGTTAGATCCCCCTTCCGTCCCCCTATTAGATCCCCCTCCCGTCCCCCTTCAAAAGGGGGAAGCCAGAGGATGCTTCGCTTTTTGTTCCATGGGGGAAGCCAACGTATGCTTCACGTTTTGTGATGCAAAAAAAACAGAAATTCTTCAAAGTCCCCCTTTTTAAGGGGGATTTAGGGGGATCTAAACGTTGCGTGCTAGTCCAGTTATTGACAAATACAGTAGTTTTCTGAGAGACTTACTTCATAATGGGAAAATGTGTCCGCCTGTAGGGTCGAATTTCATCCCGATTCAACAGAACTTCTTATCCTCTAAGTAACTCCCCGAATTGTCCTGACTAGGAGCAAAATCTCTGAATCAGTTAAATACGCCCGGAAAACGGGATGCTGCTGACAGGGATTGACAACTCCTTATGAATCGACAGGCTTTGATCGTTGGGATTAATACTTACGATACTCAGCACCTGAAAAACTTGACATTACCAGCGAAGGATGCGGATGCGATCGCGCAACTCCTGATTGATCGCGGTAATGTCGAAGTCAGGCGGATTCCGGCTTTTAACACTCCTGTCGATTCAACCACCCCGATTCGAGTTACCCTGACTCAACTTGAAGCCGCACTCGTCCAACTCTTGTTACCCGAAGGAAACACAATTCCCGATACGGTTCTGCTATATTTCTCTGGCTATGGACTCTGCAAAAACCAAGATAGACCAACCAGTTTTTTAGCCACCAGCGATATTAACCCAAATCGCGGTAACTGGGGATTATCTCTGTCATGGCTGCGTGATTTGTTACAACAAAGTCCAGTTCGAGAGCAAATTATTTGGTTAGATTGCTATTGTAACGATGAAGGATTTGACCTCACCCAAGCTGATCCAGGATATCGGGGTCAGGGATACAGTCGTTGTTTTATCGCCACCTGTCAGTCACAAAGGGATGGAGAGAGGGGGAAATGGGGAGACAAAGAACAAACACTACAGCTTAATCGGACTGATGAATCGAATCATTACAGTCAGTTAGCGTCCATTCTATTATTAGGACTCGATTCTAGCAAGCATCCCCCTGGCTGGGTGACGAACTATACCCTGGTAGAATTAATTAATCAATTATCTCCACCCCTGATTTTTGCTAACGCCGGGAAGCCGATTCTGTTAATCCGTACCCGTGAAACTGATCCAGAAACTTTACCCGCTTTACCCCCCAGCGCACCGGAACGGTTTTGTCCTTATAAAGGTTTAGCCTATTTTGACTACAAAAATGAAGACCCCCAGTATTTTTATGGGCGAGAGACGTTAACCGATGAACTCCTAGAACATATCCGCACCAACAATTTCCTGGCGGTAATCGGAACCTGTGGTAGTGGCAAATCTTCGCTAATTCGCGCCGGACTTTTGCATCAGCTTCAACGGGGACAACGCTTATCAGGAACTCAGGAATGGCTAACTTTAATTTTTCAACCCGGTGAACATCCTCTCCAGAATTTAGCCCGATCCTTTATCAATCCCCATAACCCAGAACGCGACTATCAGTTTGCACAAACCATGAAACTGATCCAAATGGGGGCGGTAGGATTAGGCATTGTGGTGCGGACAATGGCTGAAAACCAGCGGTTAGTGCTGGTGGTGGATCAATTTGAACAGGTGTTTACTTGTTGTCAGGATGAAACCGAACGACAACAGTTTTTGGATTGTTTGTTGGGTGGACTAGACCGTACCGATAATCAACTTTGTCTGGTTATCGGGATGCGAACGGATTTTTTAAGTCATTGTGCAAATTATCCCGAATTGGTACAAAAAATTCAGACGCTGATGGTGACGGTAACGCCAATGACTAGGGAGGGATTGAAAATCGCTATTATTAAACCCGCCCAGCAAGTGGGTGTAGAGATTGAGTCAGATTTAGTAACTCAACTCCTCTTAGATTTAGAGGATGCTGCCAGTTTAACCTTACTCCAGTTTATGTTAACTCAACTGTGGCAAAGGCGTCCAGTGGATCGGTTAATGGTAGCTGAATATTATCGGTGGGGTAGGTTGCAAGGAGCAATCGAAAAACACGCCAACCGCGTTTATCAATCGTTGTCGGCTAATGAGCAACAAATTGCCAAAGACATTTTTTTTGCGTTAATTCAGTTCAGTGAAAATGGTCAAGTTACGGAGCAAAAAGTAGACCCGTCTGAGTTAATCCTGAGTTTTCAAGTAAAGCCTAGAAACCGATTCAAATCTGTAGAGACGTGCCAGGGTACGTCTCTTACTATGTCTGGGAACACAGAATCAGGGAAACAAGATGGAAAGGTTAGCGCAGCGGGACACAGGTCGCGAAGGGGCAACACTCAACCCTCAGTCAGGGCGGGTTTTGCACCAAGGTTACTATCAATAGCGAAACGAAAGTTCCTAAACCCGCCCCTACACAATCAAAACGATGCCCTCGAAGATCGTGAAGGGTCAACACTCAACACTTCTTCACCAACAAATGCGGTAAACGATTTTATTGGCGATCGCCATTCCACGAAAGCGGTAACAGCCGTAATGCAAAAATTAATCGATGCTGGCTTAATCGTTACTCACTCCGGAAAATGGAACCAAACCCTGGTAACGATTGCTCACGAAGCGCTAATTCAGCATTGGTCAAAACTTCAGCAATGGGTCGAAGAAAAACGCCACGGAATGAGACTCCAGCGTCACATTGAAGCGGCGGCGATTGAGTGGCAAACTCAAGGAAAACCGAAGCGAATGTTATCGGAGTTAACTTTAACTGAGGCAGAGTATTATCGAGATCATCTCCATTTATCTACGTTAGGACAAGACCTAATTCAGCAGAGTCTCCAGCACAAAGGAACGCGACGAGGTTTAGCTGGGGGAGGATTAATTTTCGCGATCGCGCTATTGAGTCTGACCACGGGGATGGGGATGAGCCGATGGTATAAAACGGCACAAATTGCTCAACGGGAACACTTGTATAAAAATGCCGCTACTGTCCAAAACTTGCTCCCGGTGGAACCGATTAAGGGATTATTACTGGCAATTGAAACAACGGGTCAAAGTTATGCTAAATTTCAGCACGTCGATCAGCGGATTGCGTCTAGTCTTTGGCAGGCAATTGAGGTAGCTAGAGAACGCGATCGCTTAGACCACGAATCAGCAGTTAATGCTGTCGCTTTTCATCCTGATAATCAAATCTTGGTCAGTGGAACGGAGGATGGTTTAGTTCATCTGTGGACGCGACAGGATAATTTAATTCGTCAATCCTTACCCGGACATAAAGATGAGGTGACAGGAGTCGCTTTTAGTCCCCAGGGACAGGTGATTGCTAGTAGTAGCCAGGATGGTAAAATTCGCTTGTGGACGGTTCCCGGTCAACCCCTGGGTCAGCCGTTTTCTGGACAAGATTGGATCACCTCAATAGCTTGGAGTCCAGACGGTCAATTTCTAGTCAGTGGTGGGAAAGATGGAACCGTTCAGGTGTGGAATCGCCAAGGTAATCCCATCGGTCAACCGTTTATGGGACATCAGGGAGTCGTTTTTACGGTGGCGTTTAGTCCGGATGGAGAAACGATTGCTAGTGGGAGTGGGGATGGGACAATTCGCCTGTGGAATCGTCAGGGTCAACTGTTGGGTCAACCATTCCGGGGACATGAGGGTGTGGTGTTTGACCTGGCGTTTAGTCCCAATGGTGAGAGGATTGTCAGTGGGGGACGAGATGGAACGGTACGCTTATGGAATCGTCAAGGTGAGTTAATCGGTGAACCTTGGCGAGGACATCAGGGAGTCGTTTTTGCGGTGGCGTTTAGTCCAGATGGGGAAACGATCGCCAGTGGTAGTGGGAATGGTACAATTCGCTTATGGAATTCTCAGGGTCAGTTACGGGGTAAACCGTTACGGGGACATCAAGGTGCAGTGCGATCGCTGGCGTTTAGTCCGGATGGTGAGAGACTTGCCAGTGGTAGCCAGGATAAAACAGTACGCTTGTGGGATGTGCGGATTTTACCAGAACCACAAGATTGGCAAACTGGGCTGCGGCTGGCGTGCGATCGCCTTGAAAATCACCCCGTTTTTGAACGTCCGCATCCGGAAGTAACCCTATCTCGTGATATTTGTCAAGATCAAGGCTCAAGAACTCGCCGTTAAGTAGGGCTTGCGGCATAAAACCGAAACCTATATCAAGCAATGCTTTGAGCCATATTAACAGTGGATAAAGCAAATGTACCCCAGCTTCCAGACGTGCCATGGCACGTCTCTACATTGGCTTCCCCAGCTTCCCCAGCTTCCCCCGCTCCCCCAGCTCCCCCAGCTTCCCCAGCTTCCCCCGCTCCCCCTCACCATAAAACTTATTCAGCAAACCCTACTTATGCGATCGCAAAAATCCCGCTATTCGCTGCACGGCTGTCTCTAACACGTCAGGTTCATGCACCAAAGCAAAGCGGACATATCCTTCCCCAGCTTTGCCAAAACCTGCCCCTGGTGATGCAGCCACTCCGGTTTCTTCTACTAACTGGCTGCAAAATTGAATCGAATTGTGATCCCAAGGTTGGGGTAATTTTGCCCAAACATACATCGTCGCTTGGGGAAGCGGAACCTGCCAACCGATACGGTTTAACGCTTGCACAAACGCATCCCGCCGTTTCTGAAACGTAGTCACCATCGCTTGCACACTATCTTGATTCCCTTGTAGTGCCGCGATCGCACCGTTTAAAATTCCGCGATACTGGTTAAAATCCACCACCGCCTTGATTTGGCGCAGTGCCTTAATCAGTTGAGCATTGCCAATCGCATACCCAATGCGAAAGCCGCCCATATTATAGGATTTAGAAAAAGTAAAAAATTCAATTGAGATTTCTTTATTGGGGTCAGCTTGTAAAACTGAGGGCGCTAGGGCGTTAAGATTGGCGGGTGCTTTCCCATCTAGGGAAAATACCAAATCAGCATAAGGGAAATCATGAACCATAACCACGTCATGCTGACGACAAAAAGCCACCGCTTTCTGGAAAAACGATAAGGGTGCGATCGCGCTTGTGGGATTATGAGGATAATTCAACACCATCATCCTAGCTTGGGCAAGGACAGAGGCAGGAATTTCTTCAAAAACAGGTAAAAACTGATTTTCTGCCAACAGAGGCATCGGATAGATTTGACCCCCTGCCAAATACACCCCACCGACATGAGACGGATAACCTGGATCAAGCAACAAAGCAAAATCACCGGGGTTGAGAATCGCTAAAGGTAAATGTGCCGTTCCCTCTTGGGAACCAATCAGAGGCAGAACTTCCGTTTCTGGGTCAACCGGAATACCAAATCGTTGAGTATACGCCTTGGCTACAGCCTGACGAAACGCTTGCGTCCCATGAAACAGTAAGTAACCATGAGTGCTAGGGTCATGCAGCGAGGTTTCAATAGCGGCAACGACATGATCCGATGCCGATAAATCAGAGGAACCCAAAGACAGGTCAATAATATCTTGACCCAAGGCTTTAGCTTTTGCCTTTGCCTGATCCATATCGGCAAACACATTGGCTTGCAGGGGTTGTAAACGTTGAGCAAACTGCATGGTTTAGTTAGTTGACTTCGGGAAGCCGAGGTGTAGGGGCGGGTTTGACAGATAACATTTTGCCACAAACCGATAACTAGGCTAAACCCGCCCTTAAATAATTCGTTAGTATTGCCTATTGCCTATTGCCTAGCGCGTAGCGCTGTAATTTGTAATTCAGACGGGGCGGGTTTAGTGACATTTTGGCGGCAAAAAATGATAATGGTGAAACCCGCCCCGACAACCGACAAGACTCAAAGCTGGTTGTCTATCATTTCCTGCAACTTTTGCTTACCAATAGCACCTTCATGGAACTGGGCAACCTCTCCATTTTTAAAGAGTAAGAGTGAGGGGACTCCTTCGACGTGATACTGCTTCACAGTAACGGGATTTGGATCAACTTCCATCTTAGTCACTTTCAGGCGATCGCTATAATTTTCCGCAATCCAATTCACCGAGGGCGAAACCAGGCGGCAAGGTCCACACCAAGTTGCCCAAAGATACACTAGCACTGGCTTGTCGGCTTTTAAAACTTCGGTTTCAAACTCCTGATCGGTAATCTCAAGTACGTTACTCACAACACTCTCCATAAACACAAAAGACTACTTTATTATGCAGAGACGTTGCCAGCAACGTCCCTACACGAGTCGGTAGTCTACCAAAATCTTGGTTTGCCGCCACCTGACGGAGCGACGGCTGATGCTTACAAATTGTCGATTTGCTTTCGCAGTTGTTCCAATTCGTCGTCAACTTCGGATTGGGGGGCAGCACCTGAGTCGGTTTTTTGCTCTGATGTGCCTTCTAAAGCTGGCTGAGAGACAGAACCACCGGATAACTGGGCTTTCATTGCCGTCAACTCATCATCAACATCACTCCCCGATTCTAGGGCAGCAAATTGATTTTCTAAGTCAGCACCACCCAACTCATGAGCCGCTTGGGAACGGGCTTCGAGTTCCATCACTTTGTCTTCCATCCGCTCAAATGCCCCCATTGCCGAGCTAGTTCCCAAACGACCAAGGGTACTTTGTAACTGCTCATTGGCTTTGGCAGAGCTCGCCCGTGCCTTGAGCATATCTTTCTTGGTCTTCGCCTCAGAAATTTTGCTTTCCAAGGCAATTAGGTTACGCTTCAGGGTGTCTACTTGAGCCGTTTGCTGTTCAAGCTGACCTTTGAGTACGGTTGCTGTTTCAGCGACGGATTTTTTGCGCTGGAGTGCTTCCCGGGCTAGGGTTTCATCCCCTTTTTGCAGGGCAAGTTGGGCGCGTTGCTGCCAATTATTGGCTTCGGATTGGTTTTTATTGTATTGTTGCTCAGTACGTTTTTGCGTAGCAATGGATCGGGCAACGGCTTGGCGCAGTTGTACCAGATCTTCTTGCATGTCAATAATGGCTTGCTCCAGAATTTTTTCTGGGTCTTCAGCCTTGCTAACCATATCGTTGAGATTAGCTCTGACAACTCGGCTCAGGCGATCGAATAGTCCCATGACGCTGTTTATCCTCTCGGAATGTACAAACTAAGTATCAAGCAGGCTCTAAGCTTGGGAACCTGCTCAGGGGTCAATTTTGTGGAATAGAGGCTCTCCTGCCTTTTGGAGAAAGCACTGGGTTAATGTAATTGAAACATTCATCAAATTATGGTATTCAGACAGGAGGCTATTTATCTAGTGTAAAAACTTCCAGCTCAATAGTGCTAGGACATCGGTCAAGAAACCCGGTTTCTTTGGGTGAAAGCTTGATATTTCGTTGTCATCCTCACCAGAAACCCAATTTCTCATAATACTTTGGATGTGCCATGGCACGTCTCTGGGCATAAACTAGGATTTATCCAGATCAGAACGCAGTTTTTCCAGTTCTGCCTCGATCTCCGCATTGCCACCTGATCCGGCTTGAGCGGACGGTAATTGTGCCGATTCCGTTGTGCCACCTAGGTTAGCTTTCATCGAGGCTAATTCCGTATCGATGTCACTGCCACTTTCTAGGGCATTAAATTTCTTTTCCAGTTGATCGCCACTAGAGAGTTCCGCGATCGCCTCGGATCGGGCTTCGAGTTCATGTACTCTGTCTTCCATGCGCTCAAAGGCACTCAGAGTCCCGCCTGTGTTGAGATTTCCTAACATCTCGTTAATTTTCTCTGAGGCTTGAGCTGAACGAGCTCTGGCAATATAAAGGTCTTTTTTCGTTTTTGCCTCCGAGATTTTACTCTCTAGAGTCTTCATATCTTTTTTAAGTTTAGTAACAATCTCACGTTGCTGCCCCAGTTGCCCCTGGAGAGCTTGAGCCGTTTGCTGATGAGTTTGTCGTCGAGTTAGGGCTTCTCGTGCCAAATTATCGTCCCCTTTCGACAGTGCCAGTTGAGCGCGGTTGTACCATTCTTGAGCCGTCGATTCAGCTTGGGAGGCTTGGCGTTCTGTACGTTTTTGGGACGCGATCGCTTGAGCGACAGCCTGCCGCATTTGGATTAAATCGTGCTGCATATCGTCCACAGCTTGTTCCAGAATTCTTTCTGGATCTTCGGCTTGTCCAATCAGGCTATTCAGGTTGGCGCGAATCACTCGCCCGATGCGCTCAATCAATCCCATAGCAGCTCTCCATTGTAGTTAGGGGTGGGGAAAACTTTATCACCATGGTATCTCAGGCTTCTTTGTCTGATGTATTCTGTCATTGCCCGTTCCCCGTTCCCGGTTCAGAGTTCCCCAATCAATCAGGTTTATAAATCGATGCAGAAAGTCCTTGTTGTTTAAGCCTCTCGACGAGGGTTTTGGCTTCTGACTCTAGTTTAAAGGCACCCATAGCAATTCTTGTCCCTGCGGGTACGTTGACCACGTAGGCGTCAGGGACAATAGTTTGGGCTGTCTCCAACACACTACTATCGCTAGAGTTAATCAGCACATAATAGAACTCATCACTCAGATTCGAGGGGGCGTTGTTTGGCTTCGGTGCAGCAGAGGTGGATGTATTCGCTTTTTCTGAGGAGTTGTTAGTCGATGATTCCGGTTGAGCGGGTGAGGAATTTGGTGTCACCGATGGCGTCGCCCTTGGAGGTGGTGGGGTAGGAGGAGTTAAAAGGGCTGATGGTAAATTTGAGGCTGGATTCGGTAACTGGGGTAAAGGTAGGACTGAAGCCGTGGGTGGAGCCGCTGCTGGAGGCTGTGAATTGGGGATGGGGGCGATGGGTGAAGCACTTGGACTAGAGGTTGGATTGGCTTTCAGATTAGGGAGTGTATTGATATTAACGTCTGGGAATTCATCATCACTGGCAAGATTAGGTTTATTTACGCCGGGTAATTCATTTTCCCGATTAGCGGTTGTCGCTGTTGAATTCTCAGCCGTTGTGGGTGTCTCAGTTGCTAAGAAGTCAAGTCCTAGGCTAGTCCGAAAAATATAGGTCAATGTCGCACTCGAAACCAGCAAGAGTAAAATCGAACCGACACCGAGGGGAGTGAGGATTCTATTCGTTATGGGTTTTTGGGATTCCTTCGGGGTTTCCTGTTCGGCTAACGTTTGCCGTAATTTTTCTGAGGATTCTAAATAGTCTTCTGGCTGAGACTGATCCGTTGTCGGAACAACTAATTTACCGTCCTCTTCTAGGGATTCCTCTAAGGTGGGGAAGTCAGTAACGCTTTGCTCCTGAGTCTTCACCAAAGGGGCTTCCTGGCTAGGTAGGGGAGGAAACAGGGGTGGAGTAGTTTCAGTTTCTGGGGATTCTCTCTTTTCTGGTGTGGGAGAACCACTCACTGGAGCGGATTGCCGATCAATGTCTCCGGGAGAACTCGTAGAATCGGCGGCTGGGGCGATAGAAATAGGAGACGCTGTTGTCGGCTCAAGCTGATTGACTGCCGATTTCTGTTTGGGGTAACGCCCCGGTAGCTGGGGAGATGTGATACCACGTCCCCGGCGTTGGCGTCGATAGCGGGCTAATTCGGCTTCGAGTTGCACGTCTAGGCTACCTAAAGCCGTCTGCAAAGCAGGGTTAATCGACAGGGGGGAGGAAGGAGTTGATGCTTTAGCTGAGGTTTTTTGGCTCATGAAGGGAACTTCCGTTTAATCCAGCAGGGTTGAGTTAGAGACTCGTTGTGACAACTAAGACAATAGTTAAGGATAGTGTTGGTTTAAGATAGCTGTATAGGGAAGCATAAATACTCATGGTTATCCAAAACTTTGACTTTTTGAACTTAAGTAGGAAATGCTGAAATCTCTTAATCATATAGTAGAAGCACTGGATAATCAGCCGTTTTGGCAAGGTCAACAGCAATTTCAACAGATCCGCGACTGTTGGGCTGAGGTTGTGGGTGAAGATAGGGCGCAGCAAACTAGACCCCATTCACTATCCCGGAATATTCTTTATGTTGCCACGTCAAGTTCGGTTTGGTCTCAAGATCTGACATTAAAACGCCGTTCTATCTTGAAACAGCTTAATGCTCGATTGTCCACGCCGATAGAGACTATCCGTTTTTCGCCCGGATGGTGGTATCAAGAGCAAACCTTACCCCAGACTGAGGAATCGGAACATCCCAGCCTTGTGGATCAACCGGAGGTCTCATCTTCTGCTGATCCCCCTGTGGAACAGCCTACACCCCAAACGGCATTTGAACAGTGGGCGGCGAAAATTAAGGCGCGATCGCAGAACCTACCCCTTTGTCCCCAATGCCATTGTCCGACACCACCAGGAGAACTGAAACGCTGGCACGTTTGTGGCTTGTGTGCGACTAAGCAGTGGCAGGGTTAGCGGTTGCCTTGACCGGGCTTATGAATGCTGACCTGTCAGATCGGTTTAACTTATCATTCTTGTTTGAATGTCTCGCTTAAATTTCGTGTCTAACTATACATTAGGTCTATCCTGTGGGCTTGATCCCCATGAGGTTTCACCAAAAATTAACCATTTTTCTGACCAAGCTTAACTGATTGTTTCGTTTCTTTGCGAAAATGTGTTCATATATAAAGCAATTATAAAGAAAAAATAAAATATCAATAGTTTAAGTAAAAAATAATGGAAATTGAGAAGATATAGGCAGCTAATTAAACGTTCATTTTTTAAGACATCCAATGAAAACCTTCAAATGCTCAACGTCTGCTTGTCAGTTTTGTCGCTATTACCAACTTGAAGGACGGCGCGGCGGTACGTGTCAGCAACTTGGCGTACCCGTTAAAGCCAATTGGAAAGCTTGTTCCTTAGCCCTTCCACCCTTTGCGCCCTCGTGGGAAAGTTTTGAGCAACAATGGCTGGATGATCAACGCCTTTTGAGAGAAGATTTAGCTACAAACTGCTCCCAGAGACATTCCCAGCCGACGCCCTCGACAAAAGTTCAGACATCAAACCCTGAAAACGTGGCAACTAAAGTTGCTCTTGTGTAATTTCCCTTTTATAACACTCGGCTAGAGTATCAGTTGGTTAGAGGTTACTTACAGCCTTCATCAATTGAACCCATTCAGATCAGTGAAGGCATAAAATTCACCCTTGAGTTGTTATGGTTTTAGTGGATTTCCTTTTAATTAATTTTTGATAACCCAATCTTAATCTTTGAGAAAATTTACGTAGGGGCGGGTTTTACCGTTATCGTTTCTGATTCACCCAGATGTGACTAAACCCGCCTTTGTGTAGGGGCGGGTTTCACCATTATCGTTTCTGATTCATCCATAAGTGACTAAACCCGCCCCGACCGAGTGAAAGACCTAACGAACAGTGTCAAACTACGGTAACCAAGGATATTGACGGAAATCAGGAGGGCGCTTTTCCAGGAAGGCTTGTTTCCCTTCTGCCCCCTCCTCCGTCATGTAGTACAGTAACGTGGCATTTCCAGCCAGTTCTTGTAAGCCTGCTTGACCATCACAGTCAGCGTTAAACGCCGCTTTTAAGCAACGGATAGCAATAGGACTTTTTTGTAAAATTTCCCTTGCCCATTGAATCCCCTCCGCTTCCAACTGGTCTACAGGGACAACAGTGTTCACCAAACCCATATCCAGCGCCTCTTGTGCCGTATACTGGCGACAGAGGAACCAAATTTCTCGTGCTTTCTTCTGACCCACGATGCGGGCGAGATAGCTAGCGCCAAACCCACCATCAAAGCTGCCAACTTTTGGACCCGTTTGACCAAAGATGGCGTTATCTGCGGCAATGGTTAGGTCACAGATAACGTGCAACACATGACCGCCGCCAATGGCATACCCAGCGACTAAGGCAATCACGACTTTGGGCATCGAACGAATCAGGCGTTGTAAGTCCAAGACATTTAAGCGAGGAACGCCATCATCGCCAACGTATCCTGCCTTATCCCGGACACTTTGGTCTCCTCCAGAACAGAAGGCATATTTACCATCCGTGTGAGGACTCGCCCCGGTTAATAGGACAACGCCAATTCTCTGGTCTTCGCGGGCGTTACAAAAGGCGTCGTAGAGTTCAAAGACTGTTTTAGGGCGAAAGGCGTTGCGCTTATGGGGGCGATTAATGGTAATTTTGGCGATACCGTCGGCTTTGTGATAAAGAATATCCTCGTAGGTTTTGGCGGTTTGCCAGTCAATTGACATATCGGTATTTCCCTTGGTTATAAAGACTCCAAGTACAACTTTGAGCTTGACTTCCCTATCCTAAGACTCAATGGCACTGAAAAGCGTGCATTTTTGGATCGCCAAAACCCTTGCTATACCGTGGGGTGGGCAATGCCCACCAGCATTAATTCGATACCATTCATCCTCAGACAGTGTAGATATACCGTAGTGGACTGACACAGCTAAAATTGTGGAATAGATTTGACGTTTAAACCGGGCGCACGCCATGCGCCCCTACAATGCTAATCCACCAATTAAGGTGTGCCACGCCACTACCTAACTTGGCATTTCCGCATGGGGTGGAAAGCCATGCTGGATTCTGCCAATATCAGCATCATATTTCTTCGAGGTTTTGAACAGTTCAAAGCGTCCATCCGCCGCATAAACCGCACATTTATCGCGTAGCGCCTGCATCTGTTCGGGGTTCATCGGCTGAAAACCCTGGGCAATGGCTAAGTTTTGACGCAATACATCCAGTGACGGAATCCCGCTAACCGTGGTGGCGACAGGTAAACTCATCGCATAACCCAGCGCTTCCTCAACCGTGAGAATCCCGTTTTTTATCGCTTGACCATTACCACTTAAGCTTTTCATCCCGATGGGCGCAATACCGCGCCGATTTAGTTCCGGCAAAACCTGCTGTTCAAAACTGCTAAACGTGGCGTCAAAACAGTTCAGCGGTAACTGACAAGTGTCGAAGGGGAAATCGTAAGCCAGCATCTTCATGTGAATTGCTGGATTTTTGTGACCCGTGAAGCCCACAAACCGCACTTTACCCTCACGCTTTGCCCGTTCTATGGCTTCAATTGCCCCATTTTGGCGGAAAATTAGTTCTGGGTCGTTATCATAAACGACTTCATGAATTTGCCACAAGTCTAGATAATCGGTTTTCAGTCGCCGCAGTGAGTCTTCCAATTGCTGCATCGCCACACTCGCATCGCGTCCATGGGTGCAGACTTTGGTCATCAGAAAAACTTGATCACGCCGCCCAACCAGGGCTTTGCCCATCAATTCTTCGCTGCGATGGTTATTATATTCCCAGGCATTATCCATAAACGTGATTCCCGCGTCAACGGCTTCTTGGACAATGCGGATTGCTTCCTCCTGACTCGACGCATTACCTAAATGAGCGCCACCTAAGCCAATGGCTGAGACGTCTACGCCAGTGCGCCCCAAGGGACGACGGGGGATTTCTCCAGGGTTGAGGGTTGTCATACTATTTATATCTCCTGCAAAGGGCGTTTTTTGCAGCGGTGCGGCTGCAACAGGTTGGTTGACGGGTTGCAAAATTAAGTCAGATAGGGCGATTCCTGCACCGAGGACACCACATCGTTTGATAAACTGCCTGCGTTTGGGGTTGAGTGGGGAGTTATCACTGGCGGCTTTATCGTTATCGGTCATCAACTTTTATCCGTTTACCATACTCTAAGTATGTTCAAAGACTCTGTTTTGCTCAACGACTGGCAGGTTATTGGGGCGGCTGATAACGTTGCTGTCGGTACGGTGCAGTCTATACGGTTGCTGGAACATGATTTAGTGATGTGGCATGATGGCGAAGATTTCGCGGTTGGTCAAGATCAGTGTCCGCACCGAGGGGCGGCTTTATCACGAGGAGTTGTTCGCTCAGGTAATTTGATCTGTCCTTATCACGGCTTGGCGTATAACCGCCAGGGAAACTGCATTCGCATTCCTGCTCATCCTCACCTGACACCACCAGCAAGTGCTAGTTTGAGGACTTATCCGATTGTTAAATGTTATGGCTTAATTTGGACATCTCTGGGTCAACCCAAGCAGACAGTTCCTTGTTTCCCAGAGTGGGATGACCCCAGTTATCGTAAAATTCTCTGTGGTGCGTATTATTATCGCGCTAGCGGTTTTCGCGCCTTGGAAAATTTTCTGGATTTGGCTCATTTTCCCTTTGTCCATGAGGGATTACTGGGAGACGTGTGTCAAAGTGCGATCGCGGACTATCACGTCCAATCTACCCCAGATGAAATTATGATTAATAATATCCGCGTCTGGCAACCTGACCCCGATGGTACGGGTGAAGGCAACTACGTAACCTATACTTATCGAATTTTGCGTCCGCTAACGGCTCATTTTATCAAAGCATCAACTCAAGGGAACTTGGCTATTTTTTTTACCGTCACGCCAGTCACGGAAACCGAATGTCTGGGCTGGATGGGGTTAGCGATGAATTATGGGTTTGATGTTCCTGAAGCCGAATTAAAGGCGTTTCAAGATAAACTTGTAGCTCAAGATATTCCCATTGTTGAGTCACAACGTCCTCAATTATTGCCTTTAGATGTACAACGGGAGTGTCATTTCCCTAGTGATAAAGCATCCCTAGCTTACCGTCGCTGGCTGAAACAAAAGGGGGTGACATTTGGCACGATATGAAGTAATACGTCAAAAGTCAATTGTAGGGGCGGGTTTAGCCAAAATTGTCGGCGTGGGTTTAGGGACAATTGTAGGGGCGGGTTTAGGGACTCAATTAGATGGTCACCGATAAATGAACAACAAAACTTGCCCTTCCCACCACTAACTGATAACTGAATTAAACAGCAAAACCCGCCCTTCCCACCACTAACGGAACAACAAAACCCGCTCTGATTCATAATCAATAAGTCCTAAGTTTACCCCTGAATGAAGAACAAAAATTCATCTCTAATACCCCATCCCTTATCCTTATTTTTCAGCGTTGTTATTCCAACGTACAATCGTCTACCCATTCTCCAAAAGTGCCTAAAAGCCTTAGAAAATCAACATCTCAGGGACAATACTGTTGTCGCTGGCTATGAAGTCGTCGTCGTGGATGATGGCTCAACAGATGGCACACTAGAGTGGCTGGACTCTCATCGTCATGAACTGTCCAAAGTGCGATCGCTCTCTCAAGATCACCTGGGTCCAGCCGCCGCCCGAAATCTAGGCGTTGAGCAGGCTAAAGGCGATACAATTATCTTTATTGATAGCGATTTAGTCGTCACCGAGAATTTCCTCCAAGCCCATGCTGATGCACTGGTTCAGGGACAACAGCAGTTAGGGAGCGATCGCGTCTTTACTTATGGCTGGGTAATTAATACCAACAATTTCGATAATCCCAGTTCAGAACCCTACAAGATAACGGATTTCTCCGCCGCCTATTTTGCTACTGGAAATGTGGCGATCGCGCGGAAGTGGTTGGAGAAAGCGGGACTGTTTGACACGCGCTTTCAACTCTATGGTTGGGAAGACTTAGAACTGGGTGTTCGCCTCAAACAATTAGGCTTAAAACTGATTAAATGTCCGGCTGCTGTCGGCTATCATTGGCATCCTCCCTTTAATTTAGACCAAATTCCCTCCATGATTGACAGAGAAATTCAACGGGGACGCATGGGAGTATTATTTTATCAAAAACATCCCACTTGGGACGTGCGGATGATGATTCAGATGACATGGTTGCACCGGATACTCTGGGGAGTTCTTTCCGTGGGTGGCAGATTAAATGAACGAACCATGGCATCCTTTTTGCAATATTTGATTAATCGCGGAAAGCCGCAGTTAGCCTTAGAAATTGCCCGAATTTTCCTGAACTGGTACAACGTGCAGGGAGTTTATGCGGCTTATGCGGATATGGAAAAAAAGCGGTAAAACAAAAGAAAGAGTGTATTTAAGGTATGAGTCAATAGCCGGGAAATAAATTTCCGGCTAATAGCTAAAGTAAGCTAAAGCTTACTGATAGCAAATCCCAGTTAATTACCCTTTTATAATTCTTTTTAAGTAGGTTAGTGTAAATAAACTTAACTAGATTAAGTTATGTAAACAAGCCTTAAACCCTTACTGTTCCCTGTTCCCTGTTCCCTGTTCCCTAATCTCCACCGCTAACTTTAATTGTGTCCACCTACTTATTAAAATAAAAAGTAACGCTGTGCCATGGGTAAAGTTGTAGCTGGTTCGCAAATTAACAATTCTCCATCTGCCCTAACTTGATAGGTTTCTGGGTCAACTTCCATCTCCGGTAATGCATCATTTAATTTCATATCTCGCTTACTCACTTGCCGCGTATTGGACACCGCAACCGCAGGTTTTTGTAACTTCAATTGTGTAGCAATATCTCGGTCTAATGCCGCTTGAGATACAAAGGTTAACGACGTAGCCGCGATCGCACCGCCAAAACTGCCAAACATGGGACGGCTGTGAATCGGTTGGGGTGTGGGTATACTGGCATTGGCATCCCCCATCTGTGACCAAGCGATCGCACCGCCTTTGATCACAATCTCCGGTTTCACGCCAAAAAAGGCAGGTTTCCATAAACACAAGTCTGCCAATTTTCCTGCCTCAACTGAACCCACATAGTCAGCAATACCATGGGTAATGGCAGGGTTAATCGTGTACTTTGCTACATACCGCTTTGCCCGGAAGTTATCATGATCCACCGTTTCCCCAGAGGATGAAGATAAAACGCCCCGCTGCACTTTCATCTTGTGCGCCGTTTGCCAGGTGCGAATAATCACTTCCCCGACTCGCCCCATCGCCTGGGAATCGGAGGCAATCATACTAAATGCGCCTAAATCGTGCAAAATATCCTCAGCCGCGATCGTTTCCCGGCGAATCCGGGATTCGGCAAAGGCGACATCTTCTGGAATCCCTCGATCTAAGTGATGACATACCATCAACATATCCAGATGTTCTTCCAGGGTATTCATCGTGTAGGGGCGAGTGGGATTCGTGGATGAGGGCAAAACATTGGCTTGCCCACAAACCTTGATAATATCAGGGGCATGACCCCCGCCTGCACCTTCGGTATGGTAGGTATGGATGGCGCGGTTTTTGAATGCCGCGATCGTGTTTTCGACAAATCCGGCTTCGTTGAGGGTGTCGGTATGGATGGCGACTTGGATATCATAGTCATCCGCGACGCTGAGACAGGTGTCTATTGTGGCTGGCGTAGTTCCCCAATCTTCGTGTAACTTTAACCCCATTGCCCCCGCTAACACTTGTTCTACAAGTCCTTGGGGTTGACTACTATTGCCTTTACCCAGAAATCCCAAGTTTACCGGAAACGCATCGGCGGCTTGCAGCATCCGATAAATATTCCAAGGACCCGGTGTGCAAGTCGTGGCGTTTGTCCCTGTGGCGGGTCCTGTACCGCCGCCTAACATCGTGGTAATCCCGGATGCGATCGCCACTTCAATTTGTTGGGGACAGATAAAGTGAATATGGGAATCAATCCCCCCAGCGGTGAGAATCATCCCTTCCCCCGCTACGGCTTCCGTCCCCGGACCAATAATAATATCGACGTTATCTTGAATATAGGGATTTCCGGCTTTGCCAATTTGGAAAATCTTACCGTCTTTAATCCCAATATCGGCTTTGACAATTCCCCACCAATCCAAAATCAGGGCATTGGTAATCACCAGATCCACCGCACCATCGGCATTAGATATCGGAGATTGTCCCATTCCATCTCGAATGACTTTACCGCCACCAAATTTGACTTCATCCCCATACGTGGTGAAATCTCGTTCCACTTCAATGAATAATTCGGTATCAGCAAGACGGATGCGATCGCCTACAGTCGGACCATAAGTTTCAGCGTAAGCGCGGCGATCCATTCGGTAACTCATCGCGGTTTCTCTGGCAGATGCTATGGGGCGGATTAATTATACGGCATCTCGGCGCGATCGCACGTCCCCACAAGCGCAAAAAAAGAGGAGGAAACCGATCTCCCTCCCCATTCTTTATCAATTGTGGCAACGTGAGTTTCAAACAATGTTAAGTTTTGTTTGAAAACCTGCACCGATGTGCCAAATTAATGCTATTTCTTATTCTTAAGCTGATAACCGAGGCTGATCAACTTCAACCTGTAACTGGCGACAGGGAATTTTCTCAATCTTGATCGCTTGACCCAGATAAGTTGATAAAACTTCGAGTTGAGCATCCAATGCTGCTTCAAACAACAGGCGATCGCCAGGAAAAACAACACGCTCAAAACTGTAAGCTTTAGGGTTACCAATCCGAATCACTTGCAGTGAGCTAGTCGTGTTGGCATAGCTACAAAGACGTTGAGCAGAAGCACTCGTCGGTTGTGAAGGAATGGCTGATATCATCATGGGTCTTAGGTATTCTTGAGTAACAAAGCGAAGGTGATTGACTCCCTCTGTTTTAATTTTTACAAATAAGAGTTTAAGTTTACTAAAAATAATTGTTAAATTTATACTAAATTTTATATTTGTTGACAAAATGAAATATAAGAGGTATTGACATTTAACATGTCAATACACTAGAGGTGGCGATGAATAAGCGGTTTAACATTGAACCTCCCTCATTAAGATTTAGCAACAGGGAAGCAGTAATGAGAAACAGACAACACGCCATGGAAACGCCTCTTACATTTAGCTATTGTTTTGTAACAAACTTATACAGTTTTTTCTAAAAAATCAGATGGCGTTGATCGGCTACGAACATAAAACTAGAAAGATTTAGGCTGAAGCAACTTAGACTCGTTACAACACTCCTCGCAGCTTACGAGAATGCTCAACTAAACTCTCCGCAAACTGATCTAAACGCTTCGAGAGTTTTTCATCTAAAAGCTTGCCATCCTCCCCAAACGCTTGCCACGCTCGACCAAAAGCGATTTGCTCAGGAATCACCCAACCATGAACCCAACGGATAATCAGCCGGAGTTCATTGAGGGCATTACTGTTAGCTTGACCGCCTAACACGCTCAGCAGCCCTGTAACTTTACCCGATAAATGGTCAAATGTCATCAAATCCAGGGCATTTTTGAGTACCCCACTCACGCCCCCATGATATTCCGGTGTAACCAAAATTAAGCCATCGGCTTCCTGTACCGTTTCCCGTAACCGGACGACATCGGGATAACCGGGATAGTCATCGCTACCAATACAAAAGGGTAACTGCATCTGTCGCAGGTCAAGGATTTCTGTGGATGCGCCCAAGGCTTGCACACGCTGGATGGCTAAGGTTAAGGCTTGATAGCTATAGGATTTAGCTCGCAGGCTACCACTAATGCCAACAATTTTTACCATGTTTCGCCGATTTATATCCTCTCACCTACAAAATACCTTAACTGGCTCAACCAGTGTAACGGAAAATCCGATCCAACCGAAAGTAAGATCGCTCGATGAATGAAGAATCACCGCCCTAAAAGTACGGTGAGTGTCAAAAGCCTATATTTTAATCAACCTGACCTGGCTTGAGTATAACTTTGATACAGTTGTCCTGCTTGTGTTTGAAAATTTCATAGCCGTGCGGTGCTTGCTCTAGTGGCAGACGATGGGTAATCACGAACGATGGATCGATATTGCCATTTTGGACGCGATCAAGTAGTGGGCGCAAGTACCGATGAACGTGGGTTTGTCCGGTTTTCATGGTTAAGCCTTTGTTCATGAAAGCACCCATTGGTATCTTGTCAACAAAGCCAGTGTAAACACCAGGAACTGATACCGTACCACCTTTGCGACAAGCAACGATCGCCTGACGCAGCACATGGGGGCGATCAGTCTCTAGACCTACTGTTTGCTTGGCTTTGTCATAGAAGCCTTCCAAACCCATACCGTGTGCTTCCATTCCCACCGCATCCATTACTGAGTCAGGACCACGCCCCCCGGTCATCTCATTGAGGGCTTCACCCACCTCAACTTCCTCAAAGTTGAGGATTTCTGCCCCACCCTCTTTTGCCATCTGGAGACGTTCGGGAACGCGATCAATTGCAATAACGCGCCCAGCACCCAGCATAAAGGCGCTTCTAATCGCAAATTGCCCAACCGGACCGCAGCCCCAAATCGCGACTGTATCTTCAGGCTGAATGTTGCAGTTTTCCGCTGCCATGTATCCAGTAGGGAAGATATCGGTCAGAAACACGACTTGTTCATCGGTGAGTCCGTCCGGAATCTTGAACAAACCAACATCAGCAAAGGGAACACGAGCATATTCCGCCTGACCTCCGGCGTAGCCCCCTGTCAGATGAGAGTAGCCGAAAAGACCTGATGGGGAATGACCCATCATCTGTTCTGCCATCCAAGCGTTGGGGTTAGAGTTATCGCACAGCGACCATAAATCCCGTTGGCAGAAGAAACACGATCCGCAGGAAATGGTAAAGGGGACAACTACGCGATCGCCTATGTTTACATTCTTGACAGCACTGCCCAACTCGACGACTTCCCCCATAAATTCATGACCCAAGATGTCGCCCGATTTCATTGTGGGGTTGTAGCCGTCATAAAGATGTAAATCAGAACCGCAAATCGCCGTTGTCGTGATTTTAACAATCGCATCACGCGGATTAAGGATTTTTGGATCGGGTACGGTTTTGACTTCTACCTTTTTGGCATCTTGCCAGCAGACTGCTTTCATTTTTTTTATTATTATACTAAGACTACTCAAGTGTGTTTTGAGCTTTTCTGCCCTAAAGCTATTCTAAAGATTGAGAAGTTTCCTTTCCTCTGCCTAATGAAGTAGGATATTTCCTCTACGGATCTATCCAAGGGATGACCCCGCACTAAACCTAAGCGTGAAATTGATTATGTTAGTATCTATTGACTGCAAAAGGACAACCTATTTATTTTTAGATAAAATCTAGAGGGTTAACGCTAATACCTAAAAATATCAATTTATTAATATTTTTGATTTAATTAAAGCTCAAAAATTCATTCCAAACCCTATTGCTTATTGGTGTAATAAAATAATATTTATACTCTCTTGCCAACATAAAATAAGTAAAAAAACAAATGAGTCAGACACTTCGTTTATGCCATGCTGCTGTTCCTTCGCTCTTCTCAGGAGGTCAGACGTAGGGAACCTATCGCCGGATCAGCTAAACTAGAGATTGGGAAGCAGTTGAAAGTGCCACTTCACGCCTTGGCAGCATAACGCTGCGAGTTAATAGACAGGACCAACAAGGGAAATTTTGGATGAACAACAGTTCCTGGATGAGATCATGGATGGGACAAGAACCGCGTAGAGGTTCAACGGGTAAGCCAAAGCCACCAAAGGTTAAAGTCCGTTATTGGTGGCGTATGGTAACCAGCTTAGTGATCGTTCAAGGTGTGATGTTGGGTGTCCCTGCCCAAGCGCAACAGACGGAGCAAAAGCCATCGTTAAGCTATGGGCAGTTTTTGCAGAAAATTGATGCCTGCACGCCACCCCCCTCATCCCCCGACGAAGAGAACCAACCCAATCAGACCCCGAAAACGGATTGTGATATCGAAAAAGTTGAACTTGACCCCGCCCGTAATGTTGCCAGAGTCTACTTAGCGGGACAGGAAGACGCCGAACCGCCCCAAGAAATCATGCTACTGGAGCAAAATGGCGAACTGATTGGGAAACTGCGAAACACCAATATTCCCTTGGATGTGACGCCAACCACGAATAATTCCGCCGCTTTAGGGCTGGTGATGCAGTTATTTTTGCTCTTACTCTTGCTCGCCGGACTGATGATGATTCTGCGCCGCTCGGCGAGTAGTTCAGGTCAAGCGTTAAACTTTGGCAAATCCCGCGCTCGCTTTCAGATGGAAGCGAAAACAGGGATACAGTTTGGTGATGTGGCAGGGATTGAAGAAGCCAAAGAAGAATTACAAGAAGTCGTCACATTTCTCAAACAACCGGAACGATTTACCGCCATTGGTGCGCGTATTCCCAAAGGGGTTCTGTTAGTTGGTCCTCCGGGTACAGGAAAAACCATGCTGGCAAAAGCGATCGCGGGAGAAGCGGGGGTTCCGTTCTTTAGTATCTCTGGCAGTGAGTTTGTGGAGATGTTCGTCGGAGTGGGTGCCTCGCGAGTGCGGGATTTATTCAAAAAAGCCAAAGAAAATGCTCCCTGTTTAATCTTCATCGACGAAATCGACGCCGTTGGCAGACAACGGGGTGCGGGTATCGGTGGAGGTAACGATGAGCGAGAGCAAACCCTCAACCAGTTACTCACAGAAATGGATGGGTTTGAGGGAAATACGGGAATTATCATCATTGCAGCGACCAACCGTCCCGATGTTTTAGATTCCGCCCTGCTCAGACCTGGGCGATTTGATCGCCATGTTATGGTAGATCTCCCTACCTATAATGGACGGCTGGGGATCTTGGATGTCCATAGTCGGAATAAGAAATTAGCACCAGAGATATCCTTAGAAGCGATCGCCCGACGCACTCCGGGATTTTCGGGCGCGGATTTGGCGAACCTGCTCAACGAGGCGGCGATCCTCACCGCCCGACGGCGCAAAGAGGCAATTACCCCCCTAGAAATTGATGATGCCATCGATCGCGTCAGTATTGGTCTGCAAATGACACCGCTTCTGGATAGTAAGAAAAAGCGATTAATTGCTTACCATGAAGTCGGACATGCCCTGCTGATGACCATCCTGAAAAATTCTGATCCCTTAAACAAGGTGACAATTTTGCCCCGTTCCGGTGGCGTGGGTGGGTTTGCTCAACCCCTACCCAATGAAGAATTCATGGATATCAGTCGCTCCACTGATCTGGGGGATTTGTACTTGCCTCGGACGTGGCTCATTGATCAGATTACCATTGCTTTAGGGGGTCGGGCGTCGGAAGAAGAAGTATTTGGTCATAGTGAAGTGACCATTGGTGCCGCTAGTGATATTAAGAAAGTGGCAGAACTGGCGCGTGAGATGGTGACTCGCTATGGGATGTCTGATTTAGGTCCGGTTGCTTTGGAACGCCCGGATAGCGAAGTGTTTCTCGGCGGCGGTTGGACTCAGCGGTCGGACTATTCCGAAGAAGTTGCCGCTAAAATCGATCATCGGGTTCAAGCGATCGCGATGCGATGCTATGAGGAAGCTCGTCAGCTAATTCGCGACAATCGACCGTTGATTGATCGCTTAGTAGACCTTTTGTTGGAGCAGGAAACCATTGAAGGGGAGCAATTTCGACAAATTGTTGCCGAACACACCCAACTGCCAGAAAAACAAATGGCGGTGATACATTAGGAAGGCAAAAAGGAAAGCAGAAGGCAGAAGGCTGTAAGGTTTATGTCATCTGCTTTTTCGTCTATTGTTAACGGGTGAATTATGTTCGCTGTGTTGCCCATTGAACGGGTTAAATCGACTCGTTGACGCTATTTCTCAGATAATACCTGAATGAAAACCACTCTTAAGTAGAATGTCACTGACTGGTATGCTGGTGGACCCTTGCGAAGTCGAAACCCACGATGGCGGACTGACACAGCTAAAATTGTGGAATAGATTTGACGTTTAAACTGGGCGCAAGCCTTGCGCCCCTACAATTCTAATCTACCATTTTAGGTGTGCCACGACACTACGGTATATTAAAGGTTTTGGCGATCTAACAAGGCTTATTTCAGTGCCATTGCTCTTAAGTAGAAGGATAGTTTGCCGATGAGTTTAGTTATTTCTGATGAAATTATTCGGGCAAGTGGATTATCTGAACCTGAATTCCTCTTAGAAATTGTTCTGCTGCTATTTAAGCAGAAAAAAATAAGTCTGGCTAAGGCAAGTCATTTGCTAGGGATGCCCCGGATTCGGTTTCAGCACGAATTAGCGTCTCGTCAGATTCCGATTCACTATGATGTGGAGGATTTTGAGACGGATTTAAGCAATTTACGGGCAGCAGGACGGTTGTGATTGTTATTAGTGATACGTCTCCTATTACTTAGGAAAAATGTACCCTTGCTCCCCCAGCTCCCAGACGTGCCATGGCACGTCTCTACATTGGCTTCCCCAGCGTTCGACTGAGCGCTCACGCCGAAGTCTTCCCCCGCTCCCCTCACCACAAGACTTATTCAGCAACCCCTAATTCGATGCTGTTTGCCGTCGGTACATTTCCCGGAGAACCAAGGCGGGGTCAATGTATTTGTCGGCATACTTTAACCCCCAATGCAAATGAGGACCCGTGGTGCGTCCGGTCATACCCACACGACCAATTCGGGTTCCGGTGGGTATCTGTTGACCTTTCCAGATTTGAATCCCGCCACTGCGATCGCTCAAATACACGCCTTGGTTATCTGTTTCCACATGACCTTTGAGGTGACAGTAGATATGCTTCCACTCACCGGATTGGATGGTGATAGAGGTGCCACAGGCGGTATTATCGGAGAGGGATACCACCTGACCTGCCCACCAGTTGCGAATGTAACTGCCTTCGGGTGCGGCGATGTCTAAGCCGCGATGAAATTCTGTACCTGATCCACGGGGAGAACGACGGTAGCCGTAGGGGGAGGTATAAGCCTGAAAATTCTCAACGGGAAACGAACCTCCCTGCCAATAGGTGTTGGTGTTGGTCGTTATCTGAGTCGGCATAACCTCTGAGGCGGTCACTCGGTTTTGGGTGATGACTCCCCAGAGGATAAAACTGATTAAACTTAGTCCAGCGAACAGGAGAAAGCGTTTTACGGTTGTCTTGTGTTTTTTGTGTCGTTGGCGTGGAAATACTCCTGACATTTCCTCACTCCTCGATGGGATGAACGAACAAGTGGTTAGCTTCGCTACCTTAACATGAATGGTACTGACTGGTATGCTGGTGGGTTTCGACTTCGCTCAACCCACCCTACGGTATATCAAGGGTTTCGGCAATCTTAAACGGCTTCAGTTAGCTGCCTTAAACCTTAACATTTCCCAGCCTGAGATAGGTAGATCAGCATCAACTTTTTTCTTAGAACATGCGACAATTTACTGAGGCGGATACCGGGCTGGCAAGGCTATTATGGATTGGGGAGTATGGAGCGTGATAGCACAAAACATTACTGTAGGTTGGGTAGAGCGTAAGCGTTACCCAACAAGAGATTTTGGGAGTTGGGTTACTCTGCGAGAAGGCTCCGCCTACGTTCCTCAACCCAACCTACACAGGTGATATGCTCCCAATGGATTGTGGCATAGTAACGCTTCCTGTTTCAGCGAGACGCCTGAAAATTTTGATGGTGATTTCTACCTTCTTTCAATGTCTTCCACCCTTTATACTTTAGACTTCAGATGACAGCGACGGTCAAAATTCAGCCTTCTGGCTTCTGCGTTCGGTATCCCAAAACCTCCTGGCGAGTCACCTTCGTTGAGGAAGCGTCCGGGAAGTTTCGGTTTTCACTGATTGGATCTGATTTTAAGTTTGAACCCAGAGATCGCTATCGTTACCCTTCTCATGATGATGCTAAACGCGCTGCTGTTTGCTTTCTGGAGTTGATGAAACGGTTAGCTCGTTCCCGGATGCGCCTAAGTGTGCTAGCTGAAATTGGTCTGTTGAAATTCCCCCAACACCAGCATCGAGGTTATAAAGTGTGGTTGGTAGTAGACCGCGCCCGTTATTCCTGGGAAGCTACTCGACAAGATGGTCTTTGTATTCGATCGCAACGCTGGTACAAGCGACCGGAAACCGCGTTATCTAAAGCACAGCAGCATATTGACTGCGAGTATGCCAAGTCTCAGATCCGGGATGTTATTGGTTGGGTTTAGGGCGTCGCTTTGTCCCAGTGAAGAATCGAATGATCTACCATGTCAATGAGATCTGGATATACTCTACCCGTCTTTGCTTGTGCTTCCGCTATGGCGGCGTTGCAGTGGTTGCGCCAAGCTAAACCCCTAGATGCCGTATCTGTAGACTTAATTGAACCTCAAGAAACGGCAGACATTCCGATTGAGCAAGTCGCCGGAATTCACCCAGGAATGGCATTGGCAATTACCCGCAGTGATCCGGGGGATAATATTGATCTAACCCGAAATACTCCAATTTGGGCAGTTGTGGAATGGGGACAATCTGAGCAAATCGAACAGGTAAAGATAGTCGGCGGTGAAGGTATTGGGCGACAATTAAATGCCGCCGGAAAAGCGGCAATTTATGCCTACGCTGAGACGTTATTACAACGGAATCTCAGTCGCTTACTTGCACCCGATGAGAAAATTCAGGTGACAATTATTTTACCCGAAGGACGTAAACTGGCAGAACGGACATCGAATGCTGCATTTGGTGTGCTAGAAGGATTATCATTGTTGGGAACGACAGGTATTTCTCAACCGTTAAGCGCTCCTGAACAACTGCAAGCTTATCGCGAACAACTGCAAATTAAAGCCCTCTGTTTTGATTGTTTAGTCTTCTGTGTGGGAGAAAATGGGTTAAGTTTGGCGCGACAGATGGGAATTAATCCAGAGCAATTAGTCAAAACGGCTAATTGGCTAGGATCTCTATTAGTGGCGGCGGGATTGCAGGAAATCCCCGGACTTTTATTATTCGGGTATCATGGTAAGCTGATCAAGTTAGCGGGAGGCATTTTTCACACCCATCATCACTTAGCTGATGGACGCTTGGAAATTCTCACCGCTCATGGCGCTCAAGTGGGATTACCCACGCCGATTTTACAGGCAGTTTTTACCAGTCCCACCACCGAAGCCGCGTTGACCTATTTGCGGCAATTGGATGCTAAGGAGGGCAGTGATTGGGTGAATCAGATTTATCGGGCGATCGCGTCTACGATAGATAAACGTAGCCAAGACTATATTTATAAGCATAGCCAGCAAGAAGTACGAGTCGGTTCCCTGTTATTTGATCGCAACCGCCAAGTCATCGTCACTAGCCCAACGGGAGCCACATTACTTTCGCAATTATGTTAAGTTGGTAAGAATATCTATAAAGCTTGGCTCCATCTGTTAAACCAATAGATTCTCGCTGATCAGTAGCAGACTTGCTCAGCGAGATATATCCTGATCTTACTCAAATTGCGCTTACAGGACAAAGCAGTGACTAGACCCACAGGAAACGCATCTCAACCAGTAGAGACATTACCCACAACCCCTCTACAAAACCAGTTACATCGCCAGATGATTGTGATTCTGGATTTTGGCTCTCAATATTCAGAACTCATCGCGCGTCGTATCCGCGAAACTCAGGTGTATTCGGAAGTTATTTCCTATCGCACCAGCGCTGAAAAACTCCGACAACTGAGTCCCAGAGGAATTATTCTATCGGGAGGTCCGAATTCCGTCTACGATGACGCTGCACCTCAGTGTGATCCCGAAATTTTGCATCTAGGTATCCCTATCTTGGGGGTTTGCTATGGGATGCAGTTAATGGTACAGCAACTAGGTGGGAAAGTAACTCGCTCTCAACGGGGAGAGTATGGCAAAGCCGAGCTGCATATTGATGATCCCACGGACTTGTTGACGAACGTGGAAGAAAGTTCAACGATGTGGATGAGCCATGGGGATTCCTGTCAGGAATTGCCAGACGGCTTTGAAGTCCTAGCCCATACCGATAATACTCCTTGCGCCGCGATCGCGGATCACCAGCAGCAGCTCTATGGGGTGCAGTTTCACCCGGAAGTCGTGCATTCGGTTGGCGGTATCGCGTTAATTCGCAATTTCGTGTATCACATCTGCAACTGCGAACCCACTTGGACGACGGAAGCCTTTGTCGAGGAAGCCATTCGCGAAATTCGCGCCAAGGTGGGGGATAAACGGGTATTGCTGGCTCTTTCCGGTGGTGTGGATTCCTCAACCCTAGCTTTCTTATTGCACAAGGCGATTGGCGACCAATTGACCTGTATGTTTATTGACCAAGGCTTCATGCGAAAACTGGAGCCAGAACGATTGGTTAAGCTATTTCAGGATGAATTCCATATTCCTGTAGAATATGTTAACGCCCGCGATCGCTTCCTGGCTCGACTGGAAGGGGTGACTGATCCCGAAGAAAAGCGTCGTCGGATTGGTCATGAGTTTATTCGTGTCTTTGAAGAACAATCCAAAATCCTGGGTCCTTTTGACTATTTGGCTCAGGGTACGCTTTACCCCGATGTGATTGAGTCAGCGGATACTAATGTTGATCCCAAAACCGGGGAACGGGTGGCGGTGAAAATTAAGAGTCATCATAATGTGGGGGGTTTACCCAAAGACTTGCGTTTTAAGTTAGTGGAACCCCTGCGGAAACTCTTCAAAGATGAAGTTCGCAAAGTGGGGCGTTCCATTGGTTTACCCGAAGAAATTGTCCGGCGTCATCCCTTCCCCGGACCCGGATTAGCGATTCGGATTATTGGCGAAGTCACCGCAGAACGGCTGAATATTTTGCGTGATGCGGATTTGATTGTGCGCCAGGAAATTAATCGACACGGACTTTATAAAGAACTTTGGCAAGCGTTTGCTGTTTTACTCCCGATTCGCAGTGTTGGGGTAATGGGGGATCAGCGCACGTATGCGTATCCAGTTGTGCTGCGTTTGGTCAGTAGTGAGGACGGGATGACGGCGGATTGGTCACGAGTTCCTTACGATTTACTCGAACTCATTTCTAATCGGATTGTGAATGAAGTTAAGGGTGTGAATCGGGTGGCTTACGATATTACCTCTAAGCCACCGGGAACGATTGAGTGGGAATAGTCATTTAGGGAAGCGGGGGGAGATGAGGGAGATGAGGGAGATGAGGAAGTCGTGTGCCTGGGAACCTTGGGAAGATAATTAGAACTGTTTTCTCAGGATATGTGGAATGTGAGTTCCGCAGAATCCCCCTTTTTCTAAAAGGGGGAGTGTCAAGGCAATGTCGATAACGTTTGAAGTTATACCAAAACCCAATTAAAGTTGCTCAGCAGGGCCCTCTGTTGGACCAGAAATCGCTTTCCAAGCCGTTAATCCACCTTTGAGAACAGATACAGATTCAAAACCGGCTTCCCGCAGTTGGGATGCGGCTTGATTGCTTTGTTGATCATTGTCAGCGTAGACGTAGATCTCACGTTGCGGTTCGAGACTGGATATGGCACGATCCGTTAATTCATCCATCGGCATAGGCACCGCACCTCTGATCCGAGCCTGGTTAAAAGCCGCGCGATCGCGAACATCCAAAATTGTCAAAGCGGGTTCACCCCATTGGAGGCGGGATTTAACGGCTTGAGCGCTAGACTCTGGCATCTGTTGGGGTGGTGGGGTAGGAACTGCCTCAGCTACGTTTTCCTTTGCCTCGGCGATGGGGTTCGTTGTTTGTGGGTCTGACATAATAGTTGTGTAGTGATAAGTCCTAATTAACTCACCATACTCAAAGTTGCCTTCTACAAACGTCTTTCTTTAGACATAAGGTTTAAAATGCTGTGCAACCTGATAAGTACAAATACTTAGGCTTCCTTGACCAAATAGCTTGCGGCTAACTCAGTCGGACTTATCTGTTCGTAAGGTTCAAAGGGTTGATGAATCCAGGGATTGTCGGGTAAATAGTCCATGTAATAATCAGGGGTGATTAGGGAGTGAGCTTTGTACCACAAAACCGCCGTGCGAATCTCCTCCAGTTCATTCCCATACCGTTCCTCTAGCCAATTCATCGATTCCCGTAGGCTAACGCCGGAATCCACTAAATCATCCACCAGCAGCACACGATTCCCCAAGGTTTCCGTTGTCATCGTCAGATGGTGGGAAAACGTGATTTCACCTCGGACACGGTTTTGGGAACCCCCATAAGAGGATGCAGCAAGAATCGCTAAGGGTTTACCATAAATTCGGCAGAGGATATCCCCCACCCGCAGTCCTCCTTTAGCAATGCAGACAATTTGGTTAAACTCCCAGTTGGCTTGATAAATCTTGACAGCTAGGCGTTCAATTTTTTTATGGTATTCTGACCAAGTAACATATAGATCTGACATAAGTATGGTTTAGTAAAGGGTCAATCGGGATAGAATGGTTCCCTTAAATCCTAAATAGGAAACCGGGAATAGGAAACGGAAAACAGTAGCAAAGTGGTTCGAGTGTTTTTTGGGTCATTAGCAACTAGCCTAGGATTTCATGCCTGATTGGGACATGCTCTATAAGTTATAAATGTGATGCCAAAAAAATACCCTATTCCAACTTTTGCCCACTTTCTCTATTTATTGATTACCTAAACGCTTTTCTGAAAACTGTAATACAAGTTACAATTAAACGAGAGTTGGGGAGACATTTAAAAGTGACCTATCGAATTTTAAGCCTAGATGGTGGAGGCATTCGCGGCATTATCTCAGCCGTCATCTTAGCAGAAGTTGAACGAGTTCTCAACCAACCTTTGAACCAATATTTCGATTTGATTGCCGGAACGTCTACCGGTTCAATCCTCGCCTCAGCTATCGCCACGGGACGCAAAAGCCAGGAGATTATCAGGCTCTATCAAGAGAAGGGGGCAAGAATTTTTCCTTATCAAGGTCGTTTTTCCCCCCGGCGGTTGGGATTAGTGTTTCAATACGGTCTTTCAGCACCGCTCTACCCAGATGACGGCTTAATTCAAGTGTTACAAGAAGAGTTTGGCTCAACCCGGTTATCGGATATTGAGGATTCTCTGCAACTGATGATTATTGCCTACGATACAATGGGGCGAAAACCGATTGTAAGCTGTTCGGCATTTAAACCTTAATGTCAATAATGACGAAAGCCTTGTAGTGCGAGCATCTTGCTCGCTACTAATACCCAATTTAAATGCATGACAGCTTATTCAAAAGTTGGCGTCAAGACCAAGATTTTTTCACGATTCCTTTATGGGAAGCCTGCGTCTGTTCCTCCTCTGCACCCACCTATTTCCCAGCTCACCTTTTACAAACACCACGGCGACAATATTCGGTCATTGATGGTGGCGTTGGTGCCAACAATCCGGCAGCGGCGGCTCTGGCAGAAGCCCTACGATTAAATTATTCAATTCAAGACATTTCTGTACTCTCAATTGGTACTGGAAGTTCTGAGCGTCCATTTCCTTGGAATGAGACACGCGGTTGGGGATTGGCACAATGGGGATGGAAAGGACGCCTGATTGATGTATTATTTGATGCCTCTTCTGATATTCATGATTATATTACTCGGCAGATTCTGAGTTCTCAGGACTTAGATAATCGTGACTTTCAGCGCTACCTCCGTCTCCAACCCGATATTATGAGTTTTGAGATCGACAACGCCAGTCCGGAAAATATTGCTAATCTAACTATGTTTGCCCGAGATTACATCGCGGAGAACCAACAGAGGCTGAAAGATTTTTTAATCTTGTAGGGAGGGTTTAGGGATTCAATCTAGCTAAGCAAGAGGAGGCGATTGAAATCGCTGCTACACAAACAAAGTCCGCCTGCGCGGACTGGGTGATAACGGAGGTAAGCTGTAATGCATTTAAATTGGGTATTAGTAGCGAGCAAGATGCTCGCACTACAAGGATTGTGCCATTATTGATATTAAGGTTTAAATGCCAAACAGCTTAGCGTTTCCCGGATTTGGTATCATTCGTCATACTCGCTTTCATCGAGAAGCAAGCTACGTCCTTTGTCAAGGTTTGAGGCTTGTTTACAAAACAAGCGTGGGCGTGCTGTTTTATGCCAGTCCGACTACTTAGTTACCAACAACTGAACAACAAAACCCGCCCTTATTCATAATCAATACGCTAATGACACCCAAAGCCCATAAACAGTTCGCTCAACATTGGCTGCGTAGTGAAAAAGCCTTAAATCAAATCATAACAGCCGCCAAGTTGCAGCCGAGCGATCGCCTGCTGGAGATTGGTCCGGGAACGGGTGTGCTGACACGGCGACTCTTAGGGGAGGTGGAGTCATTGGTGGCGGTTGAGATTGACCGGGATTTGTGCCAACGTTTGGTCAAAAGTTTAGGTCAAAACGAGAATTTTTTACTCTTACAAGGTGACATTCTATCCCTGAACTTAGCCGAACATCTCGCCGCCTTTCCTCATTTCCAGTCTCCCAATAAAGTCGTTGCTAATATTCCCTACAACATTACTGGACCGATTTTGCAAACGCTGCTGGGAACCATCGCCCAACCGATTACTCCCGCTTTTGAGTTAATTGTACTCTTGGTGCAAAAAGAAGTGGCACAACGATTATGTGCCAAACCAGGTTCTAAGGCATTTGGTGCATTATCGGTGCGGGTACAATATCTGGCAGACTGTGACTGGATCTGTGATGTCCCCGCCAAAGCCTTTTCCCCACCGCCCAAAGTTGACTCTGCTGTTGTCCGCTTGCGTCCCCGAATTGTAGACCCCTCAGCCGATAACCCCCAACAGCTAGAAACCTTAGTCAAGCTAGGTTTTGCCAGTAAGCGGAAAATGTTGCGAAATAACCTCAAATCCCTGTGCGATCGCGATACAATTAACCAATTACTTGAACAAGTAGACAGTCATCCCCAAGCCCGTGCTGAAGACTTGAGCGTTAGCCAATGGGTTGCTCTGGCTAATCGCTTAAACCGAACAGAAGGGGGAGCAGAGGAAGCAATGTAGAGACGTGCCATGGCACGTCTGGGAGCAGGGAATTGACTGATGGATTATGTCCACAAAGCTGCACGAGTAACCTATTCGATGTAATTTATAATTCATAATTCATAATTTATAACTCATCATTCCCATGCGTTCCTACTCCCTCATCGCCCCTGCCAAAATTAATCTGTATCTGGAAATACTAGGCGATCGCGCCGATGGCTATCATGAACTGGCGATGATCCTGCAAAGCATTGAACTCGCTGATCAAGTGAGTGTCCGGGCTATTGGGACTCAAACCATTCAAGTTCACTGCGATCACCCGCAAGTTCCCCTAGATAAAACCAATCTGGCTTACCGGGCGGTGGATTTGATGAGTCAACAGTTTCCCGATTGCTGGGCGCAGTTTGGCGGTGTGGAAGTCACAATCAAAAAGAATATTCCCGTCGCGGCTGGATTGGCGGGAGGGTCAACCAATGCCGCCGCCGTTTTGGTTGGATTGAATATGCTTTGGCAACTGGGACTCACGCAGCCAGAATTACAAGAGTTAGCCGCGAAACTGGGTTCAGATGTACCCTTTTGTCTAGCTGGGGGAACCGCGATCGCAACCGGGCGAGGCGAAGAACTTGATCCCTTACCCAATCTGGATTCGTTCTATCTGGTGTTAGCCAAACATCAAAATTTAGCCGTTTCTACAGCTTGGGCATATCAAACCTATCGGTCTCAGTTTAGCAATAAGTATGGACGTTCTGAGGGAGTAGATAAATCGATAATAACTGAAACGATAAATCCCCCCACTCGTGTGCATTCGGGTTCAATGGTTCAAGCAATTTCAAATAAAAATTTCGCCAAAATTGGTCAACTGCTGTACAACGATTTGGAGCAAGTTGTACTCCCTAACTATCCCCAAGTCCTGCAACTGCGGCAAGCCTTTGAAAATTGCGGTGCATTAGGCACAATGATGTCCGGTTCGGGTCCTACAGTATTCGCTCTTTGTCAGTCTCAGGAACAGGCTCAAGCGCTTTTACAACAAGTCCAGTCAGAAATCCCTGATCCAAATTTAGGGTTTTGGGTAACAAAGTTTGCCAGTCATGGAATTCAAATTGTCTCCTAATAATGACTTAGAGAGAACAGGTATAACAGGGAACAGGAAATGGGCAAGCTGAGGGAGATATAGAAACGTAGTAGGAGATGTAGAGACGTAGCATGCTACGTCTCTACAGTTAGGGCGAATTTTGCTTATAACTTATGACTTATTGTATTAAACCGGGATGCCTGACACCAGAAAACATCGATTCCGCTCAATTTTGTCAAACCTGTGGGGAAATGCTACGGCTAAAAGAACGCTATCGCCCTCTACGCCCCCTCGGTAGCGGTGGATTTGGCAGAACATTTTTGGCAGTTGACGAAGATATTCCCAGTCAACCCTATTGTGTGATCAAACAACTTTATCTGGCAAATTCCGCTCCAGAAACCTTACCAAAAGCCAAAGAACTGTTTCAACAAGAAGCCATCCGTTTAGATGAATTGGGTAACCATTCGCAAATTCCCGCACTTTTGGCACATTTTGAACAGAATCAACAACTTTATTTAATTCAAGACTTTATTGCGGGGCTAACCTTGAGCGAGGAGTTAACCCAGCAGGGACAGTACAACGAAGAGCAAATTTGGGAATTATTGCGTGAACTATTACCCTTGATTCGCTATATTCATTCCCATCGTGTACTCCATCGAGATATTAAACCTGCCAATATTATCCGCCGCCAAGATGACGGGAAGTTAGTGTTAATTGATTTTGGCGTTGCTAAATTGCTGACGGATACCGCCTTACTGCAAACGGGTACAATTATTGGTAGCCCAGAATATATGGCACCGGAACAACTTAAAGGCAAAGCATTTTGGGCAAGTGACCTGTATAGTGTGGGAGTAACCTGCCTTTATCTAATGACTCAGGTCTCCCCCTTTGACCTGTATGATACATTCAATGAAACCTGGGTGTGGCGAGATTTTTTACCCCCTGGAACCCAGATTAGCGATCGCCTAGGCAAAATCCTGGATCAGTTAACTCATTCTAGCCTCAAACAACGCTATCAATCGGCTGATGAGGTGATCACGGATTTGACACCTGCTACCTCTCCTCCTGTCGGCACTCATTTTATCAACCTTTGGCAACCCAAAACCCGCAAAACTAAACGAAATCGTCTCGCCTCAGAAGTGGGAATTGACTATCAGCGACTAAAGCAACTTTTGGTTACCCATAAATGGCAAAAAGCAGATGAAGAAACCTGGATAATATTGGGTCAAGCCTGTGGCAAATTCCCCGGTTATTATCTGAAGTTGAGTGATATTCAAGAGTTACCCTGTGAAGACTTGCGGACTTTGGATCAACTATGGGAGAAATACAGTAAAAACCATTTTGGCTGGACAGTGCAACGTCGCATCTATCAAGAGGTTGAAGCCGATTATCCCAGGTTTTGCGATCGCGTGGGTTGGTCGGTTCACAATCCTCGCGTTCCGGATACAGCCTATCAATTTAATCTTAAAGCTCCAGCCGGACATCTACCATCCCGTCGCTGGGTGGGAGGCTATTACGACTGGTGGCGTCATGCTGAAGTTATGGCGGCGAAGTTGGAACAATGTGGTTTGTAGTAGGGGCTTTAGCCCTAGATCATCAGCCGAATTTCTCCCTTTTGGGGGACGATCTGGACACCAAAATCTTGTTACCAAAGAGAATAGGCTCGGAGGCTTTTGTCGGATGATATGTAGATTTGATCCGAACAAGCAAAAAACTCCGATAACCATTGCAGTGTAAAGAATATGGAGAATAAAATTATGAATACCCAAGACCAAGCACGGAAAATTGCCACTCAAGAACGTCTCGCCGACGAACAATTGAAACAAAACATGCTCAACCGTGCAGAAGCAGAAGTCGAAGCGCCCTCGGCTGATACCCCGACTCAAGAACGAAGCCGAGAATCAGCAGCCCAGCAGCGTGAGAAAGGTGAACACTTGCAAGACACCATGCAGAGTCGCGCTGAAGCCAACACACCCTAATGTTGTCAGCTAAATTTCTGAAATGTAGTAGTGGCGTGGCACAGCTTATTTGATGAATTAGGCGCGACCTGAACTGGTCATTTAGCACGGGAAGCCGACTTCCCTAGCGGATTCACACCTGCTACCCTCACGTAAAAGACTCAACAGAGTCCGGTCACGACCAAGTAGGTAACGAAACAGTCGGAATGCAGACCACAAAAGTAGCCAAAGCTGCCAGCCTACGGCGGTCAGGAGCAAGAGGGAAATCCCAATGGTGAACGAAAGTGAACTATCGTTTAAACGGCGTTACTCAAAGAGAAGCCAAAAAAGGCTGATAGGCTTTAACCAAAAGGTAAGTGGATAGGATTTATGACTCTAATTTTCATAAATCGTGTGAACAAAACCTCCACCGCCGAATAGATAGCAACCTAAAGGGGACTGAAAAGCTAGAGGATACAACAGGGTAAGCCCTACAGAGTCTAAGAGAGGTCGATTACTCTTAGTCGGTCTGAGGTAACAAAGACTTAACCCTCTGGAGGGTAAAGGATGGAAGAAAAAGCAAATGCTGGCTTGTAATGAGTCAGATAGGGATTGAAATATTATCCCTGACCGAAAGGAAAGCTGACCTCTTCTGGGTCTTACACGAAAGAAAATCACACAAGGGAATCTCGCTCTGAGGACAAGTTAGATGGTGTCATCACTGACAACAAACGGACTGAAGGGACAACTTGAAGACTGGAACCAGGTCAATTGGAAGAAAGTTAACAAGCTTGTTAGAAACCTACGGCAGAGAATCTTTCGTGCGAGAAAGCTTGGTGACTTTTGTAAGTATAGTAAAGAATGCACTAGAACCTGAATGGGAAGCCGTATTTGAAAAAAACTCTTATGGATTCCGACCGGGAAGAAGCTGTCAAGACGCTATAGACCAATGCTTCAAAAGATTAGGGTCTGGAGTAACTGGCGGTGATAAATGGGATTCGCAAGCGTTACTTCAAAACCATTAAAGGCAATAGATGGACATTCGCTTGTACCACAAGCGACCGCCAGGGAAAGGATAAAGAAGTTATCCTATACCAAATCGCATCTACTCCCATCGAACGCCATATCAAGGTTAAAGGAGACGCAAGTCCCGACGACCCCTCCCTAAAAGAATATTGGTATAAACGTCACCGGAAGCTTGGCAAAACTCGCTTTGATAAAGGTTCCAAACTTTATAAGATAGCCGAGAACCAAGACTGGAAATGTTCAAAATGTGGCGAACTTTTATTCAACGGAGAAGAAATCGAAATCCATCACATAGTACCTGTTGCTGAAGGTGGAACAGACGACGTGGAAAACCTCCAGCACATACACAAACCGTGTCACAAGCAGGTACATAAAATCCCAGTCAAATCTCGCTTGAAGTAAGGCTTGAGCCGTATGAGTGCGAAAGTCTCATGTACGGTTCTCAGGGGAGGGGAGAGGGGCGACCCTCAAACCTTACCCGACAATTACGGGGTCTTCCGGACTTAGTGTGCTAAACTGTTAAGATGGTGTCCCTAAAATCCAGGCTAGTAATTGTGAAAAGAGAAATAACAAAACTCCTTAACTTACCAGGAGTCATAGTTGAAAAAATCCAAGAGGCAGAAGGAACATTGATTTTATCGGTTAAAGTACAAAAGAAAACAGCTAAATGCCCCCGCTGTGGTCATGCTAG
>NZ_JAVKEA010000215.1:0-7391 GCF_040221695.1 Coleofasciculus sp. E2-BRE-01
CAACAGTAGTTCCTCTGTGAGTATCGCCGAATCGATCCGTATTTCTCCTCTGGCTAGTCTCTGTACTAGCTGAGATCTCGACATTCCCAGAGCTTTGGCTTTCTGACGGAATAATTCCCAGTCCCTCGGTTCGAGCCTCAAGGTCACTGTCTTGGTGTTCCTGTCTGATTTTGGTCTTCCTCGACCTTTTGTCATCTTTTCCTTGCTCAGTCATACATTACTCCTGCATTATCGCATACGCAAAAAATCAGGACGGCTAGGTCTTGACTTTTATTTTTGAATATGCAAATAATAGCGTAAAGGGATATTTTTGGCATGTCTAAACATCCAAAAGTCAAATAAGGGACTTGCGATCGCGTAACAGAGCGCTGCGATTTCACAAGGCGCACACTGCGGATCGCTCTTCTGTGACAACTTTACCCAGCTTTCGACGATGAAACACTCCGACTGGCTACACCTTCAATCCGAAGGCGAGAGCGTCTGTGCTATCTTGCGCCAACAAGGTTATGTCTGCCGCAAACAGACTCGACGCCTATCCTGGAAACTTTCTAAAACGGGTCAAAACGATTACATTCTCAGATGGCTACCAGCACCCATCAACGAATGGAATTTGATGCCCAAGGATACCAGCCCACAATGGGAACAGCTTTGGCAACTCATTGAACGCACCTTAACCACCATCAGAGGGGAAGCCAGGAAAACTCTGCCCAAACCCACTTCACAACTGGAAAATAACTCCCGCCCTTGGGCAATTATCCGACTCCTACCTGATGCCAGACGGCATACAGTGGTGAGATTTTTCAACCGTCAAGATGCAGAGGATTACCGACGCTTTCTCAAGCGTTTTATACCGGATGCTGAATTTGAAGTTTTTTTCGATGTTCCCAACGAACAGCTTTAAAGCACAACTAATTAAACAAACGATTAAACCAGGAATAAAGCGATCATGACTGCCTTATTTCGCCGCATCAAACCTGCCCAAAACTTCCGCATCACTAAGCATCAAGTTGCCAGATTCTTAAATATTCCGGCTTCCCTCATCGTAAAAGTCGAATCCTGGCTTTACGTTATCTTTGTCCATCGTCTCGACAAAGGAGGACAATTTATCAGCTATCGTCAGATGGAACAATGGAAAAATGCCATTGCCTGTCACCTGCAAAAATGTTCTACGCATCAACAATTACACAGTTTGTGGAATGCGATTAAATATGATCAGACAAAGCACCGCAAACAATACGCTGATTCCATCTTGCCTTTCCTCAAGACAATTTTGGAAAAATGCCTCCTCACCGAGTAGGTTTGTAGCGAAATCACCCCATGCAAGAGGAGGCGATTGAAATCGCTGCTACACTAATGTATGCGAAGCCTTCCCGAAGGGTAGTCCGCGCAGGCGGACTAAGTTAAGAGCGATCGCGCTTATTTTGCATTGATGTTGGATGGGAGTGGATGTTGGGTTTCGGCGCGTCAACCCAACCGACAGTGATAGGCGATCGCACTATCCTGCAATTGTTAGATAAACAGCGCTGGCGAAACCTGGAAGTAATCGCCAAGTGCCTTAGCTTGTGCTTTGCTAATGAATCGCTTGCCGTTTACCACCTCAGACACTACACCACTCGATCCAATCACACCCACCAAGTCAGATTGACGAGTACCACTGGATTCCATGATGTGTTGGAGAATTTCATGAGGTGCAGCTTGATCCATCGGATAGTTCTCTTCCTCATAGGCTTCAATCAGCGTTACGAGCAACTTGTGTAGCGCTTTCTCCTCTGGAGTTCGGTTTTTGGCAAAGGTTAGCCGTTCTGCCTCTGCTAGGGCGCGATCATACTCCTGTTCTGTCTCAATCACTTTGGGCGCGACTTGTGCGAGTAGATGGCGATAAGCGTCTTGGTCAAAAGTAAGGATCATTTTTCCACTTGCCTTTGTCGTATTCGGCATGAGTTAAAAAATATTTGTAGTAAATTGTTTGAGTTTCGTAGTCGATACCAACAATCAGACGATAGTCATTGCCTTTGAGATTGAAGACGGTAAAGTTCCCAACCGCTTCAGCGTCTCGGTAAATTTTCCGAACGTCCTCTAAGTTTTGCCATTGTGCCTTCTTGAGTGTTGCGTACCATGCATCAATTTGGTTTTTGACATCGGGGTACTGGGCAGCATTAGTACGGAGGTTACTAATTGCAATTAGGTGCATGTGTCTTTACTTTAGTTTCTAGTGTCATAGGCAGGAAGAGATCGTATTTAGTATCATTCAGTTCATGCGGGTACATATCACTTTTTAGGCTGAGTTTGAGGTACGGAACCCAACTCAGTGGGTTAGTGTGAACATTATTTGCTTTCTCGAATATGCTCCCGTATACCAATACTCTCATTTTGAGAGGATTTTGTCAAGCTGGGATAACTCTATACTTAAATTAAGCTTGAATTGGTTGTGTGATCGCCTTAGACTTGATTGAACGGCAATATGCCACAATCTTACTGACTACTGCGATATTGGCGTCAATTTATGATAATATATAATATTATCATAATATATAATATATAGTTCTTTTTAGACTTCACAAGTCTTGCAAGTCTTGGTTAGAGGGGTTCTTCTAGAGGTACTCAAGGGCGTCTCAACAGTGCAGCCTTGGACTCTGTTCTTCGAGAACATTAAGGAGGTTCTTATGAATGCACCTGTTGTCTATGTGACGGTTGGTTCATGCGGGGTAGCGTTGTTGCGGAGGTTGTGTGGCTTACTCCAAATGTACTGGGAGCGTCGTGAGATCTGAAAGAGGTTCCTGTCCAAGAACAACGCTAATGGGGGTTCGATTCCCCCACTCCGCACTTCTCGTATCTTAGTTTACGCCAAGTAATAGTAAGTTGTACGTAAGTTAAGTTGTCTGGCATCACTGCCCTAACGATTTAAGCGATCGCCACTTTCAAGCGCTGGAGGTAAAGACTCTTGCTGGAAGGGAGTTTGAACCATTGATTGCTGTTGTCGCTAGTGTTGATGTCTCTATCCCTAGATCCTATCTGCTATCATCCGATATTCCCACAACTCGACTAAGCCCGATCGCATGGCTGATGGCGAAGACAGCGCTACGACGAAATAAGTGCGATCGCGCTTATTTGGCGTTGATGTTGGATGGGAGTGGATGTTGGGTTTCGGCGCGTCAACCCAACCTACGGCGATAGGCGATCGCACCGACTGATTATTGCGTTCAAAAAACTGTACCATCACTCTCAATCTGAATCGGCGGAACCCCTCCTTCTCTTAATTGTGCTGCAATCTTTCGTCCGGCTGTCCAAGTGCCACCTTGCAGAACTTTAACTAATGGTAATTGGGTTGCTGTTAAGTTTAGCTGTTTTCGGATAGTATCTGCAATTCTATCCAACAGACTTACAGTCAGCGCTCGCCACTCGACAATTACTTCAGAACCCGGTAAGTGGCGCTGCTGCAAAATAGCCGGATCTTTCACCACAATCAGTCCTAAATCGAGGCATAAACCGCCATTGCGATACTCGGCTAATCCGGTGAGTTCGTCTAGTCCAGTAATTTCTAACCCTAATTCTTGTAAAGCTTCTAAAAGAGAGTAAGTTAACCACTGGGAAAGTTTGTGAAACGGTATATAGTGATCACTCGGCTTTTCCCCGGAGAGGGCAGAATGATACCAGACATCGCCCAAATTTACTCCCGCGATCGCAAGTCGTCCTGACCAAATATCACCTAACCCCTCTAACACAGCCGAGAGTACGACTTTCGCGGGTAGCTTGCCGATAACGTTGGGTTTAGATAAGTTATCGGTTGTTTCCATAACCTTATCTATTAAACTCCCTTCTATCGCTTCTCCCTCACGGCTTGAAAGACTCAGCAAATACTTGACCAAATTACCCGGACGGGGATTTTGATCACCAAACAATTTCGGATGAGTCTGTACGGATTCTCCCAAGCGCTGTAAAAGTTTTACCCTACCCTCTAAACCTAAAAGGGGATTCGTTGAACTCACCTGAAATCCTGCGGCTAATTGCTCAACCGTTAAGTTTTGTAATCCTTTTGTATCGGCTTGTAAGGGGTATTCTGGATTACTGGAAAACATACCCTGGCAGAACAGGCGGAAACTGGCAACGGCTAACCCTTCAGAACGGCGAAACACTTGTCCCGTTTCGGCTTCAACATATTGCCAATCAGCACCCGCCCCCGCATCTAATAAAACACTAACAATAGCTAAATCAAATTTAGTTTGGGCTTTTTGTAGGGGAGTGAGTCCGGCTAATTTTTGTGATAATTCAGCAAGGCGTGGCACATTTCCGACTTCAAAATGCCGCCAGCGACTGTGGAATGGGATATTAAAATCAGGATAGTCATCCTGCATGACTTGAATTACATAACGTGCCACGTTCTCTAGCTGGGTTAAATCGCCGCCGAAGTAATGCAACTGGTTTGCCTCAGCCAGATCCAAGACGCGATCGCACCGTTCTCGAATCGCTTGTGGTGTTCTTAGATATGCAATGGTTTGTTGGTCATTTGTCATTTGTCATTTGTCATTTGTCATTCGTTATTGGTTCCAGATAACTTGAGTGAAGCGAAGGCTCAAACTTTAAAACGTTTCCATAATTTTTTTATAGTGTGTACCCCTGAATAACTGTCTGTCGGTATAGGTTACTACAGACGCCAGCGCGGGAGTACACACTCTACTTGTGATTAGACACACTTACTGTTCTGAATTGAAGGAAACACTGCTGACTATGAGGAAGCTAAGTCACTAGATCAAGAATAACAAAGAAGTTGCCTGAAATCAAATCTGCAATCATCTTTTGTTTTTGGCATTTCATTCGTCATTGGTTTTGCTCAACTTCCCAAGTTCCAATAACGAACCAAAAATTATCACAGGAGACTACGCCCTTTAATCGCCGCTAATTTTACTGCATCGGGTGCGGTTGTTTCCGTGTAATAACCAGCCGCTTGTTTGGCAGCAATTTCGACCATGGCATCTTCGGGAATTAAATCGTCGGGAATCGGGATGCGTTTGACAATCTCAATACCTGAACTGGTGATCGCATTGTATTTCATGTCGCTCATGGAGACAAAACTGTCAATGCGAGTAATTCCCAACCAGTGTAGTACATCGGGCATTAGTTCTTGGAACCGCATATCGGGGGCACCCGCCACACATTCAGTGCGGTTGAAATAGGCATCTGCGCTATCGCCGCCTTCTTGTCGCTTACGGGCATTATAAACCAGGAATTTAGTGACTTCACCTAATGCCCGTCCTTCTTTGCGGAAGTAAACCAAAACCCCTGCACCTCCGGCTTGCGCGGTTTGCACACAAACTTCCAAACCATGTACCAAATAAGGACGACAAGTGCAGATATCGGAACCAAACACATCGGAACCGTTGCATTCGTCATGCACGCGCACGGCAAGTTGGCGATTGGGATCAGTAATCGCGTCCACATCGCCGATTAAGTAGGCGGTAATCCCACCAATCGGAGGTAAGAAAACCTGTAAATCGGGGCGAGTTACCAGTTCCGGGAACATTCCTCCGGTTTGCTGGAAGAGGGCGCGGCGTAATTCTCCTTCCTCGACGTTGAGTCGGTGGGCAATTCCCGGAAGATACCACACGGGGTCAATGGCGACTTTGGTGACCACTAGACTGCCGTTTGGCTTGACAATTTTACCGTCAACTGATAAGCGATTTTTCTGGATCGCCTCTTGGATTTCCGGCAAATTGACATGGGCTTGGGTGACTGCGATCGTGGGTCGAATGTCGTATCCTTGCTCATAGAGATCGGCGTAAACATCCCCCACCATTCCCCCAAAGGGGTCAAGAGACACAATGCGATTAGGGTCAGCCCAACTGGGATGGGAACCAATCTCCACCACTGGAGCCGTATTGGTCAAATCCGCTCGGTGATTGGGATGAAGCGCTCCACTGGCAACGGCTAATGCCCGATAGACGGAATAGGAACCAGAGTGAGTGCCAATCACGTTACGATGAGCAAGGTTTGTCACCGTACCAATAATCGGTCCTCGCTTGAGGGGATCAATTTCTCCCCAATGCAGGCGAGGGGGTTGTTTCCCGGAACGCCCTGGATGAGAGGTCAAAACAATATGTTTTGGTTTCGACTTCGACAACGGTTGTGATAGTTGCATAATGGCTCCTATGTAGAATGCACCTCAAATTGACGTATGAGTCGTTTAATTGAAGCAAGCTCTGATCATAGCAAGTAGAATGGGTTCTGCGTGAACCTGATAGAGCTAAGTGTCAACACCCTGTTATTTTTTCTTAAAATACACCGGAATGGCTCAGAGGCTATGGTACGAGGAACACAGTGACTGGGGCATAGGACTCCGAGTCACTGATATAGCGCTACGCGCCGGGGAATAGGGAATAGGGAATGGGCAATAGTGAAGACAAAGCCCACAGCCCGTCAAATTACCCTTAGGGTAATAAAAATGGCGGGTTATTCAGGGAGTCCTGCTTGTTGGAAAACCTGTTGAGGAGTCAGTTGCAGTCCTTCTAAAAGGGTATCCGTTAATGTTGCATCTCCTCGTTTCGTCTGAGGTGGGGCATCGGGATAAAATACCGTAATTGTCCTAGCGTGAATATCAACAATCCATACTCTTAATACTCCTGCTTGCAGGTAATCGACTGCTTTTTCTGCTAAATCCCCAAACGATTGTCCGGGTGAGATTATTTCCACTGCCAGTTCGGGTGCAGTAGGACAGGCTTGATCTTGCAACCAATCTTCACCTAAGCGTTCAAAAGAAATATAGAGTACATCAGGGATAGGAACCCAATCTTTACCCTGGCGCTTGAGAATAACTGCCCATTCTTGGCAGGCAATGCCTCTATCTTGATGCCATTCTTTGAGTAAGTTAAGTAGAGCGAATTGTATCAGGGAATGGAAAAGTTTAGGAGACATTTTCGGGACAGCTTGACCGTCAATGAGTTCATGGGCAATACCCGTTTCTGGCAGTGCCATAAATTCTGGCAGTGTTAATTTATTTTTGGCTTGAATCATGGTTGAACGTCTTCAAGACAATGAGGTTGTTAATGTTATCGACGGTTTAATCACTTCAATATCTTAGCGAGTGCAGGGGAATCGCTCTTAAACCTGACACTAGCTTTAACCATTTTTACCCGGATTTCAATTCGTTTTGAGGCGGTTAAAAGCTACAGTCCTTGTGTGGCAAGCTTCCTGATTTATTAAAGTTGACAGTTTAGCACACTAAGTCCGGAAGACCCGAACCCCCCTGCCCTCACAATGGTAGGTTTTTTAAGATGGGGGTTTAGGCAAGACAAGGAAGACAGGTAGACCAGTAGACAAGGAAGAGTGAGAACGAAAAATAGGGCGTTTCGGCTTTTAGAAGTTAGTTTAACCGAACCGAATTCTGTACGGTTTTCCCC